>JAFRSR010000403.1 GCA_017427485.1 Kiritimatiellia bacterium | reverse complement strand
GGAGATCACGCACAAGGCGCAGAGCCGCGAGGCGTTCGCCGCCGGCGCGCTGCGCGCCGCGCAGTGGACGGCCGGACGCGCGCCCGGCCTCTACACGATGCGCGACGTACTCGGCTTCAACTGAACCGAACTACAACCTAAACGGAGGATACAACCATGTTTACCAAAGTCATTCCGCAGGGGCACTGCGTGATCGTCGAGCGCTTCGGCAAGCCCGTGCGCGTGGCACAGAGCGGCCTCAGGTTCTTCCTGCCCGGCCTCGACAAGCTGCGGGACGTCCGCAACGTGTGGAACGACCTGACGAATAAGGACGGCATCTTTATTGAACTCACCGAACAGATCTGCGACACGGGCTCGCGCGAGTGCTTCACGCAGGACAACGTGAAGCTCATCGTCGACTGCGTCTATCGTTGGCGCATCACCGACCCGATCAAGGCCGTCTACGAGGTGGATGAGCTGCACAAGTCCCTTAAGGAGGCCGTGCTGGGCGAAATCAGGTCGTTCATCGGCAAGAGCGAGCTGAACACGGTGCTGGCCTCCCGTTCGCGCATTTCCGAAAGCGTCGTCACCGTCGTCTCCGAAACCGCTCGGCGCTGGGGCGTGAACATCACCGGCGTCGAGGTGCAGGAACTGAAGGCGGACGAGGCCACGCAGGGCGCGATGCTCCAGCAACTCGATGCTTCGCGCCGCGCCGAGGCGATCAAGCTGGAGGCCGAGGGCAAGGCGTTTGCGGTGGTGCAGGAGGCCGAGGCGGCGAAGAAGGCCGCGATTCTCCGCGCCGAGGCGACGAGCGAGTCGATCAAGCTTGTCGCGGAGGGCGAGCAGGCGTACCTCACGATGCTCAAGGAGACGCTGGGTCCCGAAGAGGCGGCGAAGGTGCTCATCGCGCAGAAGACGCTTGATGTGTACAAGCAGGCGACGAGCGACCCGGCGGCCAAGGTGTTCCTGCCGCTGTCTGCCCTGCCGCCCGTGCTGACGGGAGAGGCGGCGAAATGAGCTGGCTCATCCCGGAGTGGCTGCTCGCCCTCGCGCTGACGCTATTCGTCGTCGACCTCTTCACCGACGAGGAGGGGATCGTCTCGTGGATCGGTGTGTCCGCGATTGCCGCGTGGGCGACATGGCGCATCGGCGCGCCGCCGATGTGGAGCGTCCTCATCTTCATCGGGGCGTTCATCGTCTCGGGCGCCGTGTGGTACTGGCTGTTCCGCGGCCTCATTGGCCAGCCCGTGCGCCGCCTCATGCAGAAAAACGCGCCCAAGGAGATCATTGACGCCCTGAAAGGCGCGAAGGGGACGCTGCGCGTCGTTGACGGGAAGACGATGTTCCGCTGGAACGGCGACGAGCTCTGGCCCGTTGCCAACCCGCCCGCCGACGCGGCGGACGGGCAGGCGGCGGAGGCCGCCGGCATGAAGGACGGGCAAGTTGTTTTGAAGGGTTAGGTCAAACCGGCCGCGTTCTCTTTGGCGAGCGAAAAAACTAAAAACCATACAGAAAAGGACGTTGAAGATGAAGAGAGTTTTTCTGACTGTCGTTTCCGCTGCATGTTGCCTGGCTGCGGGTGGCTTTGAGAAGTGGTTTATGCACGTGCCGGACAAGCTTGGCGCGCGCGCGGGTTCTGCGGGGCTCAAGATGATGGACTCCAACGCGAAGACCATCTCCCTGCCGCTCAAGGACGGCACGCACGTCGTCATCTGGAACCAGACGCCGTACACGGACGCAGAAGGACTGTACGAGTCCGGAATCGGCGTTCCGAAGAAGGTGGCGCATGGCGACGTGGTGACGCGGCTAAGAGCGGCGGCGAAGAAGCTCCCCGTGGTGACGCTCAACATGGGCGGCGTGACGCTCTATGCGTACTTCACCAACTGGGACAAATCTTACACCGGTCTGTTCGTGTCGCGTGGTGGAAGCTTCATCGTTTCCATATACCTTCCGCAGGGACGCGTGTTTGACGACGAGATCCGCTCCATTCTGGCCAAGGTGGAGTTCCGTCCGCCCGCCGACTTCGGCGTGGAGAGCGCTGTGAAGATGTACGGAAGAGGCTCGAAATTGAACGACGACCTCCGTTTCACGATGCTGAAGAAGATCACGGAAAAGCGACCGCAGTGCGTCGAGTTGATCGAGGCGCTCGAGTACGTGGCGGAATACACCGACCATCCCGACACTGTGGCATGGTGCGAGAAACGCCTCAAACGCCTGAACCCTGCGGTTTATGCGCCAGTCGGCCCGAACAGCGTGCCGGCGTACGACAGCGAGGACAAGACGCAGCGCGATGCGGTGGCGGCGCTTATATCGGCAGACGTCAAGTTCGAGAAGGTGACGGCCAGCATACCGCCACATGGCGATGTTGCGGTTGCCAAGTCTAAGCCCAAGGCGGAGCCGAAGGTAGAGTCGCCTAAGGTGGAGCCAAAGGTTGATGTGCCTAAGGCTGAGCCCAAGGTAGAAGTGCTTAAGGCTGAGCCCAAGGTAGAAGTGCCCAAGGCTGAGCCGAAGGTAGAGGCCCCCAAGGTGGAGCCGAAGAAGGTAGAGGCCCCCAAGATGGAGCCGAAGGTAGAAGCTCCCAAGGTGGAGCCGAAGGTAGAAGCTTCCAAGGTGGAGCCGAAGGTAGAAGCTCCCAAGGTGGAGCCGAAGGCTCCCGTGAAGCCTGGACCGGGAGAGACGGAGTACAAGGGCCGCAAGTGGCGTTATGAAATCAACCGCTCGTGCACAAAGGTCTGGCTACGGAAGAATCCTCTCGACGACTACTCTGGCGTGGTGGAGTTTCCCCCGACGCTTGGCGGTTTGCCGCTCAAGACGATTGACTGGAAACTCTTCGAGGGCCGCAAGGAAATCAAGGGCGTCGTGTTGCCGGATGGAATAGAGAAGATAGAGGAGAATGCATTCGAGAATTGCGAAGGGATAACGCAACTCGTCCTCCCCGACAGCCTCGAAACGATTGAAAAATACGCTTTCTCGGGTTGCTCAGGGATTGGCAAACTGATTCTCCCCAAGCGCCTGAAAACTCTTGGCGAAGACGCGTTCAAAGGTTGCCGGAATCTTGAGGGGGACTTCGATTTGCGCAATCTTGAGACTCTCGGGCGCGATGCCTTCAACGGTTGCGCCAAACTGCACAGCGTCATCCTCCCAGACGGTCTTGGCGAGATTGGAATTGCCACGTTCGAGTCCTGTTCCAACCTCGTAATGGTGACGATACCGAAGAGCGTCGGGACCATCGGTTCCTCGGCGTTCGAGCACTGCGTGTCGTTCAAGGGAGTGTTGGACATCCCCGAGAGCGTGACGAACATCGACTGGTACGCTTTCGCAAACTGCACGGGGCTGACGGGGGTAAACCTGCCTTCGGGACTCGTCAAGCTTGGAGACGCGGCGTTCAAGGATTGCAGCGCGCTGGAGAAGCTGACGTTGCCGAACGGTCTCAAGAGGGTGGGCGAACATCTTGCGTATAGATGCACGTCGCTGAAGGAGGTTTCGATACCGTCCGGGGTGAAACGCATAGGGGCGAGCGCGTTCGGGGAGTGCAAGGCGCTCAAGAGCGTTACGTTGCCGCAGGGTCTGGAGGAGCTGAAGAATTGGTCGTTCCAGGAATCGGGAATCGAGTCGATAGACGTTCCCGGCAGCGTGAAGGAGATAGACCCGTATGCATTTGCCAAGTGCGCGGGTCTGAAGAGCGTCACGCTTCACGAGGGACTGAAGACGATCCGCGAGGGCGCGTTCCTCGAATGTACGGCGCTGGAGGAAATAACGATTCCCGCTGGCGTCGAGTCGATCGAGGTCAAGGCGTTCGAGGGCTGTGTGAGCCTGAAGAAGGTCGTGTTTCTCGGAACGAAACCGATCATCGCAAAGGGGACCTTCAAAGGCTGCACGCCAGACGTCGAGAAACTGGAGCCGCAGCCGCCGAAGCTTCCGGAGGGCTACGGCAGCGTCAAGATGAAGACGAAGACGGTGACGCTGCCCGGCGGCGCGACGATGGAGATGATCTACTGCCCGCCAGGAACGTACATGATGGGCACGCCGGAAGGAATGAAAAAGGCCACGTCGAACGATACGAAGGCGCCGATCAAGGTGACGCTCACAAAGGGATTCTGGCTTGGCAAGTACGAAGTGACGCAGAAGCAGTGGCAAAGTGTGATGGGCGAGCAACCGGAAGGCGTCAAGTATGCAGGCGACGATATGCCGGCGAATTGCATCAGTTGGGTGAGAGCTGACGAATTCTGCAAGAAAGTCGGAAACGGCGCCCGGCTCCCGACCGAGGGAGAATGGGAATATGCCTGCCGCGCAGGTGCACCTACGGCCTACCCGTGGGGCAATACAGCAAACGGCACGCAACTGGCTTGTGACGGCACACGGCCGTTTAGCTACGAGGATGACGAAGATTCCGTGCCCAAGGGACCAAAGCAAGAAGGGCTCGTCAAGGTGGGGTCGTACGCGCCAAACGCTTGGGGTTTCCACGACATGAACGGCAATGTCGACGAGTGGTGTCAAGACTGGTTTATGATGTATTGGCTGAAAACCAAGGAACTTACCGATCCAAAGGGCGAAGTAGATGAAAAGCACTCCGTTGGCAAGGTCCTGCGTGGAGGATCCTGGGGCTTGGGCGCGTGGGGGTGCACAAACTCAAGCCGTTTTTACGACGACAAGACCAATCGTGCAGGGCGCGGCTTCCGCATGGCGATGGACGAGTGATGAAAGCCGGCAGATCCCAAGAAGTGAAACTTAAAAGGAAAGGTGTGTGAAAGATGGCAGAGAAGAACGGCCTCCCTGAGCCGGGATGGTCTGACCGCGTGAACGACCCGGAAATCGCTGCCGCGATCGCCAAGAACCGCAAGGCGGCGTTCAAGTGGGGGTGCGTGACGGTGTTGATCGCGCTCGTCGCACCAACGGTCGTCTCGAAATTCGCGCCGGACGCGATAAAGCCCGAGCATGCGATTCCGACGGGGCTTGTGATCGCGGGCGCGATCATCGTCTGCTCGATATTGTGCAGGATCGTGCACTCGTTCAGGAAGCCGTATGAGGCGGTCGTGACCGACAAGATCATCGAAAAGAACCTCCACCGCGACCGCAACGAGTCCAGCAGCGAACGCGTCCACTACATCACGGTCGTGCGCACCACGGACGGGCGCAAGAAGAAGATCAAGGAGACGGGGTTCAGGCCGTTCGTGTGGAACTACATGAGCGTGGGCGACCGCTTCCGCTACCATCCGCAGTTCGACTTTCCGTACGAGCTCTACGACAAGCCCAAGGCGGGTAACCTCCGCTGCGTCGTCTGCTCGAAGGAGAATCCGCTGGAGTCCGACCGTTGCAGCCGTTGCCACGCGCCGCTTCTGAAATAGGGACAGCAAATGGAACGTGACGAAAACGGCGTGTTGAAGTGGACGCACGCGAAGAACCTGTACCGCGACTGGGGCAGCATCAAGGCATGCCTTAAGGCGTTCTCGTTGACGATCGCGATTTGCTTCGTGCTGGTGCTGTCGCTGATCGGCTGCGCCGGCGGGATGAAGTCCGACGACTTCCTGTTTCAATGTAAAATCTGGGGCTGCATCCTTCTCGGATTCTGGCTGATGACGTTCATTTGCTGGTCCATCTGGGCATGGGCGAACGGCGGCGTGGACGAGTGGGAATACGAGATGGACGACGACGGCATACGGGGCAGGAAGATCGTCCGCAAGGCGTGGCGCATGAAACTCCTGCGCGGCCTCGCGTGGATTGCAATGCTCCTTCCCTCGAGGCCAAATCAGAAAATGGCATTGCGACCTCTCCTCTTCGACAATTTGAATAAGAAGACGGTTGTCTCGTTCGCCTCCGTGAAGGGCGTTTCATGTGATGAGAAAAAGTGCCGGATCGCATTGGAGACGAAAGGCGACTCGAAAGAAATCCACGTGCCGCGCGAGGACTGCGCCGAGGTCTTGGCGTACATCGAGGAGCGCATCCAAAAGAAGAAACCGAAGAGGCAAAGAACGGGCGGCAGGAAGAGGGCTGACTCAAATGATTCAAAGGGGAAAGAGGGAATGTCATGAAAAGACTAGTCTTGACTGCAACCACGCTGTTGCTCATGTTCGCCGCCGCGTCGACGGCGCGCGCGGGTGAGATCGAGGACGCCGTGTTGATGTTCACGGCGGACGACGGCCTCACCGCCGCCGAGAAGTTGCCCGCGCTGAAGGCGTTCATGGAGGCGCACAGAAGCGACAAGGGCCTTGATCCTCTCGTGAAGCTTCTGGAGAAGATCGCGGCAGAGGCGGGCGAGAAAGATGTGATGGCCTGGTGGGAAGAGGTCAAGTCGGTGCCGGCAAAGGAGCCGACGGTGAAGAAAAAGCCCAAGGCCGAAGAAAAGCCAGAGATTGTGGAGAAAACAGAAAATCCGGAAAAGTCGGAAGATCTGCAAAAACCGGAGAAGACGGAAAAGCCAGATGCTCTGGTGAAAACGACGGCAAAGCCAACTGACGCAGTCGAGCCGTTGCAAGAGCAGCCGCCTGACGGCGATGATGAGACGAAGGCGCTGGAGGAGCTATTGAACCGCGAGCCTCCGACCGACGAGGAATGCCAGGAGGCGTTCGCGAAGCTGCCGCCGCTGAAGCCTCTGCCGCCCGTCAAGTTCGAGCCGGTGGAGAGTCCGCTCAGCGACGCGTTCATCAACTCGGCGGACCGCCGTGCGGCGATCATCAACGTCAAGGAGGCGCTGCGCATCTTCATCGGCGAGATGAGCGAGGAGGACGAGAGGGCGTTCGAAGAGAAGTGGACCGCCGCGCTGGAGTTCCCGTGCAAGGAGGTGACCGACTGGCTCAAGAAGGCGTCGCCCATCGTCACGGAGATGGTGAAGGTCAAGGTGGCCATTGAGGCCGCGTTCGACGAATTCGAGGAGGCGCTTTCCGAGGCCAACATCTGCCGCCTCAACCGGCTGTGGGTGGCGTCGCACGAGGCGATGCGCGAGGCGCTTGCGGCGAGCGCGCGTCTGCAGGGCGCGAAGATCCGCATGGGCGAGCTGCAGAGCGCGCTGGCCGGCCTCGGGGAGATGCCCAAGGCGCAGGAGGTGAAGGAGGCGCGCGTCGCGCGCCGCAAGGACGCCGAGGCCGCGGTGCGCGAATACCTCATGGCGGAGCCGTCGCAGAAGATATGTGGATGGTACGAGGCCGTGGGGATGCGGCTGGAAGGGCCGAACGGCAAGCCCAGAAGGGGCAGGCAGACGGACAAGAAAGCCCTCGCAGCGGCAAGATGGGAGCTGCACGAGCCGGAGGAACAGAAGGACGCGTCCAGCTCTTTCTGGTTTGGCAAGCGGTTCTACATACGGCCCATCGTGAAGTTCGAGGAGACTGGAATCTCGGTAATGTACATCAACATGTGGCCCTACCAGAAAGACGACGACAAGGGCGTGCCCGACACGGCCTGGCACAACTACAAGCTGGCTATAGAGGGCGATGACGGAAATCTTGTGTTCTTCTGGCGTTCCGGCGAAGGAGGTCGCGTCACAATCAAGCCGATCCTGAGCGAAACCGGCGAAGACCTGATTTCCGTGGTCTACTCGGGAGTTGGAATTGAAGGCCGCTGCGGATCCTTGGTCTTCAGGCGTACTGGCGGCGGAACGGAGGACATACTTCCTGATGCGCTGGGCGAAGACTCCCATCTGACTTTCGAGAAGGCGCTTGAATACCACACGGCGCCCGGAAAGGCCGCGAGTTATGCGGAAGACATGAAGAGCCTAATGGACGGGAAGGACGGATTCAACAAGAGAGAGCAAGGTGTCCTCGTACATGAGATGCCGCCTGCGAAGGATGTCTATTACGTTCTTGAGAACGCCGTTGCCACAGGCAATCTCGCCGTTGAGGGCGCGAGGCAGCAAGGCACATTCGGATGGCACTCCACTGACGACCATTACACGCAGATGCTCAGAAAACTTGCCGGAACGGTTGAGAGCGGTCCGCACAAGGGACAACCCAGGGAACTACGTGGGCTCAAAGGATTGAAGCTGGAGAAGCCGGTCGTGCAGACTGGTCTCTTCAGCCGCAGCGAGAAGTGGGTCGCGCAGGTGTATTTCCATTTCCACGACAACCAGCTTGGCGACATGACTAAGTTCGCGGGGAAGAACGTCCCGCTCGATTCCTTCAGCAAGACGCTCAACGTGAGATGGATGCCGCCGCCGGCGGTGATACGTGCGCAGGACGGCATGGTCAAGATGGAATACTGGCTGTCTTCGACGTGCAAGCGCTTCGCGCATGCGGAGTGCGAGCTGGGAAACAAGATCAGCATAAACAGCGAGTGGGGAGGAGGGGAATCCTGGACTTTCCCGATGAGCACGAACGCGCACGATGTCGTCGAGGTGGGCTTTGTGACAACCCCCGAGAAGATCCGCGGCATGAAGTCTGATCCCGAGAGGCAGCCGGACTCAAAGAACAAGAGAAGGAACTACTGTCATTTCTACGCGCCTTCCGAGGTGATTCTGCATGTCGACGTTCAGACGATCTGGGGCAAAGCCGGGGCGGAGTACAAGTACAGGCGCATGGTTCTCACGGAGGAGGAGGCGCAGAAGCTGCTGAGCGAGAACGGCGGGAAGATGGTCGAGAGCGTCCGCAAGGAATGGGACGCCGACGAGTTCAAGAAGGTCTCCGAGCAGATCGACGAATACCTCGCCTCGCTGAAGAAGGCGGAGAAACACGTCGAAGGCGTGGCGGAGAGCGTCGCGGCGCGCAGGGAGTACATGAAGTTCATCGAGGGGAACATGGAGCGTCTCGAGGCCGACATGGCGAAGGAGGTGGTGTTCGCCGAGAAGCTGAACGACGGCATCGTCAAGAACGCGGCGTTCGCGAGGCTGAAGGCCGCAGAGCTGGCCAAGGCCGAGGGGGATGTGGGGCTGAAGAGAGAGGGATGGTGGGAGACGCTGTACGCGGGCGGCGCGCTGACCAAGGACGAAAAGACCGGCAAGCTCTCCATATCCGCCGCGGAGAGCGACTACCAGAAGGCGATAAGCGACGTCAACAGCCTCGAGGCGCAGACGGGCATCGCCGCAGACAAGGCGAAGCGCGAGTACGACAAGGCGCAGAAGGAGTCTGCGGAGGCGGGCAAGCGCTATGCCGACCTCTACGCGCGCTACATCGGGCAGAAGGCGCAGCTCGAGTACGAGCAGGCGATGATCGACGCGGAGACGACGGGCAGGTTCGTGCCGCCCAGGACCGCCTTCGACGCGTTCTGCCATCTGCAGCTTCTCGAGGGCGCGCGCCGCGAAGTGGAGCGCGACCAGTACGTGCACCGTCTCCAGCGCGAGGCGCGCCGGGCGATATACGACATCTCGGGGCAGGATGAGGCGAATACGCGCGGCACTCTGCTGCGACTTGCGAAGCACCACGAGGAGAAGATCGGCCTCGACATGTACGAGAAGGCGATCAAGATCTACAACACCATGCCGCCCGCGAACATGGAGAGCGAGGCGGAGTGGCGCGCCTTCGCGAAGATGCTCCAGGGCGTGAAGAACGCGAAGCTGCAGGGCAATCAGGCCAAGGCGGAGGAGGCGCTTGTGGACGCCGACCAGAGGCTCTGGAACGCGCAGGTGACGAAGGGCGGTTGCACCGCGCTCCTCTGCCTCGGAACGCTCGGCGCGGGCTCCGCCGCGGAGGCGGCGGCGATGCACAAGCTGATGATGGGCCATTTCGTGGCGACTGGCTTCGCCGAGGGTGGCGTGTCGGGCGCCGTTGACAACTTCGTGCGCTTCAAGTACGCGCCGATCGACTTCGTGGTGGGCGCTGCGGAGGGCTACGCGGAGGACGGGCTGCGGGGACTTACGCTCCACGCGGGCTCCACGCTCGCGTTCCACGTGGGCATACCCTGGCTGCGTTCGAAGGTGAACTTCAACGCGAGCCTCTCCGAAATATACAACGGCACGAAGGAAGGGCTCGCGAACAGCCTGCGTAAGCTCAAGAGCGTGTTCGCGTCCGCCGCCGCGGCCAAGGTGGACAAGAAGTCAGTCGACGAGTACAGGAAGTTCCACGCCGAGGCGGTCAAGCGCATAAGCGACTACGTCCACGCGTACAACGCCGTCCAGACGCTCAACGAGAAGACGATGACGAACAAGGAGATCACGCGCCTCAGGCAGAACGTGGTGAAGGCGGCCGCGCGCGTCAACGAGCATCCCGAGGCGAAGGCGATACTGAAGACGGATCCGGCGTACAAGCACATCGGCAAGAAGTTTGCTTTTGAGATGAACCGAATCTACGACGTGTCGGTGAAGCAGTTCAACGTGGAGATGGCCAAGAGGGGCTTCAGCCGGCACGACATCAAGCAGTTCCGCAACGCCGCGTCGAAGGGGTCCGTGGGCATGGACGCCGACTACGGCATGGCGGTGGAGAAGGTGAAGGTGGTGAAGCCCAACGGCAAGATCGTGTTCGAGACGGTGAAGATCACGCAGAACGGCGAGCGCTCGAACCTTGTGAAGTGGCAGATCGAAGGGCAGGAGGCGTGGAACGCGGCGTACAAGTACTCGACTTTCGGCGTGGGCGACGCCAAGAAGGCATGGGGTCAGATCACGACGTCGAAGTTCGCCGAGGCGTACCGGTCGATCGACATCCTCAAGAAGACGGGCACGCACAAGGGAATGACAGAGATTCTGAACAGCCTGTCCCTTTCCGACGCGCAGCAGATCGCCGACGTCACGTATTTCAAGGCGGCGGAGATGCTGAATTCGAAGACGTTCCCGCGCCTGGCGATGGTGTACGAGGCGTGCCGCGGCACGGCGAAGGACATGGCGACGAAGTTCCTGCCGGCGCTCGACGCGCGCATCAGGAACCTGAGCGCCATGAAGGCGGGGGGCAAGGGCTTCGGCAAGGGCGAGGAGCGCGAGCTTGAGAGGCTTGTCAAGGCGCGCGAGTACTATGGCAGGCTGTACGAGACGTACGACTCGATAGGCAAGCACAAGCTGCCGCCCGAGAAGTGGGACGAGGAGATCCGCCTCATGACGGGCGGAGAGGGAATCCTCGGCTCGATCAACAACATGGGTGACCTCTTCAAGTCGCTCGTCTTCAAATAGGCAACGCCCAAGCCCCATGCGCTGCCTCTCGCTCTCCGACATGTAGCGACACGGACAATTTTATGGAACGATCCATGGAACGAAAGCAGAAAGGAAACGGACAATGACAATTCGTCCCAGAATCTTCAAAGTCGTTGCGATGGCCTTTTTCCAGCTGCTGGTTGCCGTGGCCGCGCCGATGACGCGCGCGGACGAGATTGACGACGCCGTGAAGATGTTCACGGCCGACGACGGCCTCACCGCCGCCGAGAAACTGCCTGCACTGAAGGCGCTCATCGAGGCGCACAAGGACAATCCGAAAGTCGAGAAACTTACGTCGGTCCTGAAGGATCTCGCCGCCGAGGCCGGGGAGCCTGTAGCTGATGGTCGCGACAAGCGCGACCCTTCCGCTGTGAAGCCAGCCGTGGTGGCGGGCGATCAGCCAACCACGGCTGAGCCTGGCGAGGCGGATGCGGCGCCCGAGGTCGAGATGCCGCCCGTCAAGATATCGACGCCGGAGGAGATCGAGGCCGGGTTCGCGGCGCTTCCGCCGCTTCCGGCCGTGCGGGATCTTGGCGCGTTCAAGACGGTCAAGCCCATCCTTCCGGACGACTTCCTGAACTCCGTCTCGCGCAAGTCCGTGATCGCGAACGTGCGCGAGATCATGCGCGAGCTGCAGGGGCCGCTCTCCGACGCCGACACGAAGAGGTTCGACGAGCGGTGGGAGGCGGTCATAGACTACCCCAGCGACGAGATCCTGGAATGGCTGAAGAAGGCGTCGCCGCTCCTTTCGGAGCTGATGATGCTCAAGGCGGCGCTGTCCGACAACGTGATGTCGTACAACGAGGCGCTCGCCGAGGCGAACTTCGCGCGCGACTACGGCGACTACGAAAGCGCGCGTGCGGCCGTGATGCAGATCGGCGAGGTCGCCGCCACGATGAAGTCCATCCAGACGCGGATGGACCAGATCGGGGCGTCCCTCGACGAACTGGGCGAGATGCCGGATCCCGCAGAGCAGAAGAAGGCCGACGCCGCCGCGCACAAGGCCGCGCGAAAGGCCGTTCGCGACATCTTCCGCGAGGAGTCGGAGATCGACGGCGAATACGAGTTGACCGGCCCGTTTCTTTATTGCAGATGGGATCTCGGCAAGGACGGGAAGCTGGAGGAGAAGTGGTCGCTTGAGAAGGGTGATCTCGGCGGCGTCACGAGCTCGATTTTTGGTGCCAACAAACTCTTCATACGTAAGGTCGTGGAGCACGACAAGACCGGCGTGACGGGGCTTTATGTGTACGACTACGGGAAGAGCGGCGCGGAAGGCACGATCCTCCAGGCGAAGCACGACGGAAATGGCGGATACATTGTCTACAGCGGCATCTTCGGGGAGTTCTTCAAGAACCCGTCAGGCGAGCGTGTCACGCTGAAGATGGAGTTCGACGACAACAACAACGAGATTCTCGTGATTCGCGGGCATCACGTGGTGTCCGGTGGAAACAGTTCCGCATGGACCATGCAGATGAAGCCGACGGGCGTGTCGTACACGTGCATGCCGGGGGCGGACACGACCAAGGACTCCCCGGAGGAGGTGGCGGCGATATTCACCGAAGAGAAGTTCGGCAAGGTCTGGGGGGAGATGTGGGACGGCGCGGAGAAGAACTATGGGGAACTGTACATGAAAATCAAGCCGCCGCGCGACGAGGTCCCGTTTGCGAGCAACGTCCACTACGTCCTGCGCGGCATGGAGCCGTTAGACACCAACCACCCGATGCCGCCGGAGAAGCGCTACATCCTCAACGCGCCGGAATTCTACGAGAATTTGGCGGACAGCATGGTGCCGAAGGATCCGAAAAAGAACGAACCCCGCCCTGTGGCGAAGACGGCGGTGCTGCACGTCGGCGGCGCGGGCGGTTTCTCCTTCGGCAAGAAGACCTCCTGCGACATATTCTTCATAAATCCGAAGAACGGGCTCAAGGTGACGATGGACACGGCGGAATCCGACGTCCAGGCGCGCTGGGGCATACCGACGCCCGTCTTCAGGGCTGTGGACGGAAAGTGCACGATAGACGTCTGGACCGACATCAAGCGTTGCGAAGGATCCCAACACAGCGGGAAATATCCGCTTGAAGACTGGCTTGAGCTCACCTTCTATGCGCCAAAATCTTTCGGCGACAATAAAGTCATCAAGAAATGCGGCGACGGATCGCTGGAGACGTCGTCGACGGTCGTTCCTCTAAGACCGGGGAATCTTCCCGACAGGGTATCCGTGGAGCTAAGTTTCCTCGCCTACCAGGGATATGCCGGCAAGGGTGTCCGCTTCATCTACGAACGGGCGATGATGGACGCGCACGACGCCGAGCTGACCGCGCGCGAGACGATGGCGGACTTCGAGTCGGCCATGAAGAAGGAACTGGACGCCGATGTCTTCGGCAAGATATTCAAGGCCGTCAAGGAGCACTTTGACAAGCAGCTGGCAGGCGCGGAGGAAGCCCTCAACGCCGACATGACCGAGGAGATGGCGAGTGATCCGAACCGCATGAAGGCCGAGGAGATCCAGCAGTTCCAGGAGCTCGCCAAGGCGGCGGAAGAGGAGTCGGCGCGGCTTGAAAAGGAGATCGCGGCCGAAAAGGATCCAAAGCGCAAGGAGACGCTCAACTTCCTGCTCGTGTGCAAGCAGAGCGACCGGCTCGAGGCGCTTGCGCGGGCGGATGCGGTCGCCACCGGCGAATGGCACGCGCCGCGCACGCCGTTCGACGACATGTGCCATGTGCAGATGATGGAGAGCGCCATGAGGGAGCTCGCGGAGTCGCAGGAGCTGAGCCATGTGCGCGACGGATGGTCGCGCATGATGGCGCACCTTTCGCAGAAGGACAGAGATCGGGCGGAGGAGATCCTCGAAAACCACATAAAGAACGACCGTCTCAATCCCAAGCTCTGGCGCGAAGTCATCTACAAACTGCACGACCAGGACGTAAACGAGACGATGGGGCGCATCCACATGCTGACCGACAAGGAACTGGCCGCCGCGGACATGATCAAGCGCTTCGAGAGGGCGAAGTTCTGGTGCGACCTCGGCATGGCCGCCGCCGGCATCGGCGGGGCTTCGCGCGTCTGGGCTTACGCCTACTCGATGGGCTGGGGCTACATAGAGAACGGCCCCATGGGCATCGCAAAGGGCGCGATCACGACGAGTTCCAGCATGATAGACGTGGTCTGGAGCGGCTACGACGGCTACAAGAATGGCGGCGCATGGGGCGCGATACAGGCGGCGGGATGGTCCGGATTCCTGAACTACGGCCTGCCGAAGGTGCTGGAGAAGGTGCCCTGGCACGCGGACATCACGCCGCGCTTCGGGCAGAAGCCGACCTACAAGAGCGCGGACGTCGTGCGCATGGAGATCGAGACGCGCCGGGCCACGAAGGACATCAGCGACTACACCGTGAAGAAGAACCGCATCAACGAACTTGAGTTCAAGCCGGAGACGCCCGGCTCCATGAAGATGGTCCTCAAGCGCCCGAACGGCAAGATCGTAACCGACGCCGAGCTCAAGGTGATGCGCAAGGCCGTGGTGCAGGCGACGGCGAAGATCAACGCCAATCCCACGGCGAAGGCCATCCTCAAGTACTCGAAGGGATACAAGAAGATCGGAGCCGACTACGACATGGAGCTCGGGCGCATCCACAACGCGGTGAAGGCCCAGTACTACAAGAGCATGGAGGCCAAGGGGTTCAATAGTCAGCAGATAGAGTCCATCCGCAACGCGAGCTCGAAGGGCACCGTCGGCATGGACGCCGACTGGGGCCTTGTGGAGGGGAAACCGATCACGCGCTACGGAAGGCCCTGCAGCAAGTACGAATACATGACGGAGGGCCAGAAGTCCTGGAACACCGACTACAAGAAGACCACGGGGTTCAGCGCGGAGGACTCGTGGGAGAACCTGACGACCTCGATCCATCCCGAAGCCTACCGCAACAGGGCGGCGCTTTCGATGTCGGAGAGCGGGATCAAGACGCGCAACCTCATCCGCAACATGTCGCCCGCCGACGCGAAGCAGATTATGGACGTCTCGCGGTACAAGGCCGACTCGATGATGAACAGCAAGAGATTCCCGCGCCTCGTGCGCGTGCGCGAGGCCTCACGCGGCGCCGCGAAGGACATGGGCGGAAAGATGCTTCCCGCGATCAAGTCGCGTATCGACTCGCTCAAGCGTCTGGAGGGGATGGCCGGCAAACACGGCAAGGCGCTCTCGAAGAGCCAGGCCCATGACCTCAAGCGCCTGGAGACGGCGTACGACCGCTACAGCAGAATACACTCGAAGCTGGACAAGATCGGGAAGGGCGAGCTCCCGCCGGAAGACTGGGACGACACGATCAAGACCGCCACCGGCGGGCTCACGATCTCCGAGATGCTGGGCGAGCTCGGTGACATTTTCGTGTCGCTTTCCCGCAAATGACGGGTCTTACGCCTGCACGGTGCCGTGGCCGGGGGACATCTGCTCGCCGAGCAGATTAGACTCGCCCGAAGATTCAAATCCCTGCACCCAGCCACGCGTGAAGCCGAAGTCGGCGGCCGCCTCCGCGACGAGATTGTATTCCTCCTCCGTGACGGGGCGGTCGAAGGGCGGTGTCTCGCGCGCCTTGTAGACGGGCGTGTACTGGCTCATCACGGCTACGTGGAGGTCGGTGAAACCCTCGCCCGCGAGCCAGGCGAGGTTCTCGGCGGCCTCCTCGGCGTGTCCCGGCAGCACGAGCACGCGCACGATCACGCCGCGCGTCGCGGTGCCGGGGGCGTCGGAGTCGAGCGGGCCGAGCGCGCCGTGCAGATAGCGTATCGCCGCGCGGTTCGCCTCGACATAGCCCGGCGCGGCGGAGGCCGCGCGCGCCGTCGC
>JAFRSR010000402.1 GCA_017427485.1 Kiritimatiellia bacterium | reverse complement strand
GTTCTTCACCGACACCGAAGTGGCAACCGCCCCATCCGAAGACATGCTGGCCGTCTTCGGGGTGATTGATTTCTTGGTCCCGTTGAGCATGGTCACCGTGCCCGAGATCTTCGTCTTTCCCGTCTTGGCGTTCGGCTTGCCGACTTTCAGGAGTAAGGAGCCGGCGACATTTCCAGCAGCGTCATACAGCACGCCGCCAAACGACCGCGCTTTCATCGTCTTGTAGACGTCCCCCCCTCCCGTGCCGTCCTTACGCCACTGCGCGGTCAGTTCAAAATTGCCGCATCCGCTGTAGATGTCAATTGCGTCCCCCGGCTGCAGCGGGTCCGAATAGGAACTGCACGCGTTGTCGACGCGCCATCCCGTGAATACGTACCCGGAGCGCCTGAATGCACATTGCGGCAGCGTGTAATATTCCGTCTCCTCGCAGGCGTTCACGCTCCTCACGACAGAGGACATCGTACCAGACCCGCCACCCGAATGGAAAACTATCTTGACGTTCTCCGTTTCGCAGGTGAAAACGCCGTACTTGACGTAGACGCCGTATAGGGGAACCGGCGCCCCGTAGAGCGTATAACCACCGTACAATCCCGATTCCGGCGATTCCGCCGAAACGGCCGGCGGCGCCACCGTGGCCGCAACGGCAAAGGCGGCCAAGCCACAGGCAGCCACGCGCATCGCGTGGTATTTGCGGTAGATCCGCTTATGGTTAAAGCACGGATCCTTGGCGACTTCATCGTCAATCCTGGCAAGCGTCGCGTCATCGCCGCAGATATGGCAGCACGTCCCGTAGAGGAGCTTCGCCTCCTGGTTGCCGGGTTCCGCGGAGATGAGCTCCTTCAGCGCCTCCGCAGCCGCAGCCACGTCTCCGCCCTTCATCAGTTCCTTGATCTGGTCTAGTTCCATTTCTTCCTCCGTTCTTCTATAGGACCATTTCCTTGAGAATCTGCTCCGTCTCTATCTGCCGCACGCAGAAGAGATTCTCCGTCAGCGTTCCCGTCGTGCTGAGCGCGGCGGCGCTGCATCCGGCCCTGCATTCTGCCGACTTTGGGCATTTGGCGCATCTGCCGGTCAGGCACGTGGACTTGTTGCGGAACCTGGAGAACATGCGCGGGTCGCGCCAGATTTCCACGAGCGAACGCCTGCGCACGTTGTCCTCGACGAACTCGCTGCCGAGGGACAGGCACGACAGCACGTCGCCGTTCGCCCGTATCCCCACGGAATAACGCCCGGCCGGGCAACCGTCCCACGGCGCGACGCAGGCGCCCTTGAACTCGCGGGAGAGCGGGAAATACCCGAAATCGTCCATAATGCCGATCGTCAACCGGCCCCGGCGCTCGGCTCTCAGCCTGGCGATCTTCTTCGCATAGTCCCGCCACTGCTCCACCGAAAGGAGAAGCGAATCGTCAAAGCGCTCTCCGGCGCGATGGACCACCTGCACCTGCCAGACAATGGGCGTGTCGGTGAACATGTCGGCAAAGAGCATGACCTCGCCGATGTTCTTTGACGAGAACGTGGTGATCGCCGAGACCTGGCGGAACCCGTCCGACACGAGTTCGTCCAGCAAGCGCCGGCATTTCGCGAACCCATCGACGCCCCGTGTGGCCCTGTAGCTCTCGGGCGTGGCGCCGTCAAGGCTGACGGCCACGACCTGCGGCGACGCCTCTTTCAATTTCGCGCGCTCTTTCGGCGTGACGACGAGTCCATTTGTGATGACGCTCAGCTCCATCCCCTCTTCCCTGACTGCCATGGCGATGTCAAACCAATCGGGACGCAAAAGGACCTCCCCGCCAAGCAGCGCCACCGTGTGGCAGCCGAGTGCGGCGAGGTCGGACACGACCGTCCTGACCTCCTGGAGGGACATCTCGTCCGGCCGGACGTTGCCGGACGCCGACGCGCAATGCGGACACCTGAGGTTACACCGATTGGTGACCTCCATGACGGCATAGTTCAACTTGCCAGCAAAACCGTTCGCATCTTTTCCGTCTCGCTCGGCCATATTCATTTTACGCGGTTATTCTATCACACCTCACGTACGCACGCAAGGGGGAACCAAGATCTTCGCGAGAGCCGCCACGTCGCCGACGGGGAAGAATTCCGCGGCCGCGTAGTTTTTCAGGACGTCATGGTTGCCGGGGCAATCGCTGGCAATGACAGCCTGTCCGCGCGCGACGGCCTCCAGAAGAAGGTATGGCATACCCTCCCAACGACTCGGCGCAACGAGCTTTTCGCCACAGGTCATGTAGACGCCGGCATCGGGGATCTCCCCTGCGAATTCAACGAGGTCAGAGATTCCAGACGCCTGTGCAAAACGCTTCATGTCGTCAAGGGTCGGGCCACCGCCGATCAGAAGCGTCCGACGCCCACACGCGCGCAAGTCGCCCTGCGCGTGGCCGATGGCCTTGAGGAGGATGTCCTGCCCCTTCTGGAAGTCAAACCGCGCAATGCAGACGAACGCGAACGTGCCGGGCGAATAACGAAGTGGGCCGGTCGGTTGCCCCAATTTTTCCGCGCAAACCGAGTTCGGCTCAATGACGACAGGAAGCGCGGGGCCGTAGAGCCGCTGGATGTCCGCCGCGTCCGTTTCCGTAAGCGCGATCAATTC
>JAFRSR010000401.1 GCA_017427485.1 Kiritimatiellia bacterium | reverse complement strand
TTCGGCATCTGCCGCGTGGAGACGCGCTTGCTGGACGGCGGAAGAAAGAAGGTCGGCGAGCTGGTCCGCTACCGCTTCGACCGCGCGTCGCACAGGTTCGGTTCCGCCGAGGTCGTGCTGGGGACCGACGGCAAGCCGTACAGACTTCCGGGCGGACGCGTCATGTTCGCCGACCTGGACGGCGACGGCGTGGACGACCTCCTCTCGACGCACCAGAACGTGGGGCGCGGCGCCACGACCGGCTGCAACGACGGCTTCCCGTGGCCGAAGAACGGAAACAGCCCTTGGACCGACGAGGAGACGCCCTACTCCGGCATCGGACGCGGCTACGACGTGTTTGGGAACTGGATGGGCACGGAGAACATCGCGGAGGTCCACTGGGCGAAGGGAACGGTCGCCTCCGACGGCTCGCTGCGGTTCGGCGCGTCGCGTCCCGTGTACGTGGACATGCCCGACCTCCCGAGCGTGAAGCGCGTGCTGACGTGGAAGATGTACATGTCGATCATGGGCTCCGCCGTCATTGACGCGCCGTCCGGACGCCATCTCGTCCTCTTCGGCGCGATGAACCAGATCGCTTCGTTCCCGATCCGCCGCGTGACGGACGGCGACGTCTACTGCGGCCTGCCGCAGCCGCTCCTCGCGTGTGGCTACACGACGCCGCACAACTACTGGATCCTGCACATCCAGGCGCTGGACTTCGACGGCGACGGACGCAAGGAACTTCTTCTCGACGGCAACCCCGGCACGGTCGGCATCCTGAAGGGCGTCGAGCCGGGCTCCTGGACCTCGGCGCGGGCGTTCATCCAAGGGGGCGCGATTTGCGGCGAGACGCTTTCAGCGCCGACGCGCTTTGACTGGGACCACGACGGCAAGGCGGACATCATCCTCACGGACGCCTCGGGCTGGATGACCTTCTGGGGCGGCACGGACGATTCGCTCGTCTACAAGGGGGCGCGCGACTTCACCGTCGGCGGTAAGCCGTTCTGCCTGAAGGGCGGCGACAGCGGCTCGCTCCAGGGCAAGGTGGAACGCGTGTGGGGCTACGTGAAGGTGATCGCCGGCACATGGGGCGGCGCGGACGCGATCATCACCTCCGATATCCGCGGCGACCTGCTCCTGCACCGGCGCGCGTCCGGCGGCGATCCGCTCGCGCTTGCACCCGCACAGCCGTTCCGCAATCCCGACGGGCGTCCGTTCAAGGTCGCGTGGCGCAGCCGGCCGGACTTCGTCCCGGCGGGTTTTGTGGGCGTGCCGCACCAGTCGCTGCTGTTCATGGACGTCGACGGCGACGCCGCGCTCGCGATTCCTGAAGCAGACGGCTCGCTCGTGATCTCCGAGGTGCGCAAGCTGAGCTTCGCGGACGGCTCAAACATTCGACTCTGCGGCAAGAACGGTCTCTGGGGACGCGGTCATCTCGAACTCGTGGACTGGGACGGCGACGGCAAGGAGGACTTCATCTTCGGCACGAACCAGTCCTGCCAGAAATACTTCTGCAAGAAGCGCATCAAGTCCACTGCCACGCCCTTCCTCTACCGGAACGTGGGCTCATCACGCGAGAAGCCGCGCTTTGCCGAGCCGGTGCCGTTCTGCCTGAAGAAGAGCGGGAACCGTCTTGCGTTCGGGTGCCACAACGCGACGCCGTGGGTTACCGACCTCGACGGCGACGGACGCCCCGACCTCCTCGTGAGCGCCGAGAACGGCAAGGTGTACGCCTTCCGTCACGACGAGATCTTCGCCGGAAATCCGTAACGCAGCGGCTTGAAATTACGCTTGCATAGATACACCCGATAGGGTATAATGTAGGCGATTTTGTACGAGTTATACCCAATCGGGTATAGTTTGGACGAAAACGATGAAATTATACCCGAACGGGGATATCAAGATGACGATAGCAGAATTCGTGAAAGAGCGGCGCAAGAAGCAGCATTGGACGCAGAAAGACCTCGCTTTCTATGGTGGGGTCGGGCTGCGCTTCATCCGAGAACTGGAGCAAGGCAAGACGACCCTGCGCATGGACAAGGTCAACCAGATCCTCGACATGTTCGGCGCCGTGCTCACACCTGGACCGATTGATCGGAGCATCTATGCGTAGTGCGGAAGTATTCCTTTTTGATCGGTTGGCAGGGCGGCTTGTCGAGACGGACGATGGCCGTTGCCAATTCACATACGATGTAGAATATATGGCCGATCCAACATCGGAATCAGTGTCACCGACGATGCCATTTCAGGATGAGGCATATTGGAGTGATGACATGTTGCCTTTTTTTGACGGCCTGATTCCCGAAGGATGGCTTCTTGATATTGCGGAGGAGACCTGGAAACTTGATTCGCGCGACAGATTCGGACTTCTTTTGGCTTGTTGCCGGAGTTGCATCGGCGCTGTGAGCATACGGGAGGTGAAAGATGGCAAATGAGCGTTGTCTGATCTGCGGGATGCCAATGCCGGAGGGAAGTGAGTGCGAGTACCATGCCGCATGCGCGAAGGGGCTGTTTGGAAGCGACGTGGCCCCCGCGTTCGCCTATTCCATGTCGGAGCTGAACGAGTTGGCGAAACGACTCGTCCTCTCGCGCGTGAGCGTTCCCGGCGTGCAGGCGAAGCTTTCGGTGCACCTTGAACGCTCCGGGGAATCTTCAGGCCGCCTGACGTTGGTTGGGCTCGACGGAAACTACATCCTCAAGTTGCCGACGGCATCATATCGGGAACTTCCCGAAAGCGAACACTTCGCCATGACGCTGGCGAGGCTGTGCGGAATCGAGACGGCCGCGTTCGGGCTTGTGAGGCTTGAATCCGGATCGCTGGCGTACATTACGCGGCGCATGGATCGTGAAGACGGCGTGAAGCACATGATTGATTTCTGCCAGGTGACGGATCGGCGTACCTCCCGCAAATACTACGGTTCGTACGAGCAGATAGCACGTGCTTTGCGTCGATACGCATCCTCTTCCGGTTCCGACGTCATGCGCTTCTTCGAGGTGTTGCTGTTTTCGTTCATCACGGGCAATTCGGACATGCACTTGAAGAACTTTTCGCTCTTGCGCGAACATGATGGCACATGGCATCTTTCACCCGCCTACGACCTCGTGCCGGTGAAGACGGTCCTTCCCGCCGACAAGGACGACTTGGCGCTTACCGTCAACGGCAAGAACCGCAAGCTCAGGGCATCCGACTTCAAGGTCGCCGCCGCGACGATGGGGTTGACATCCGTGCAGTATCGCCGTCTGACTGAGCGCATGGTCGCCGCCGTGCGCGAGCACCTTGACGAGGCGATTGCCCGTTCTTTCCTCTCGGACGGATTTGTTGACCGTCTGCGCAAGCTTGTCGCTCACACGCTCTCCGTGTTGGCTCTTGATAGATTGGGGAAATAATGCAAGGGAGATCGAGGGTGAATATGCGAATTGCCAGTCTGGCTGCCGTTTGCGCGACGGTAATGTGCGTGTGTGGCGCGGAAAAGGTTGGGATCGTCGGTTTGCAGGTGAATCACTTGGCCGAGCCGCAGCATGTCGGCGCGCAGCCGTCGTTCGGCTGGCGGATGGAGACGGCGCGCGCGGGCGCGCGGCAGGTCGCGTACCGCGTGAAGGTGGCGCGCACGGCGCGGAACGCCTCGCAAGAGACCGTGTGGGATTCGGGCGAGATTACGGACGGGCATTCGGTGGGTATCGTCTATGCGGGGAAACCGCTTGAATCGGCGCGGCGGTATGCCTGGACGGTGTCGGTGAAAGATGAACTTGGGCGGTGGACGGAATCCGCCCCCGCGTACTTCTCAACAGGCCTTCTTGCGGAGGACGATTGGAAAGGCGCGGATTGGATCGCGCCAGCCGCGGACGGCGGTGGAACGCCGTCCCTACCTGTTTCGTACGGTTTGCGGACGGGTTGCTTCCGCCGCGCGTTCGCCAATCCGAAAAGGGTCGTGGAGGCGTGGTGGTGCGTTACGGCGGCGGGCGTGTTCGAAATCTACGCGAACGGCCGGACGGTTACGGACGAGTTCCTGAAGCCCGGCTACACGCATCCCCTGAAGGTACGGCAGGCGTGCACGTACGACGTAACGGACTGGCTTGATTGTCGCGCCGGCGCGACCAACGTGTTGGGCGCGGTCGTGTCCCCCAGCTGGAGCCGCGACAAGATCTCGTGCCGCAACCGTCCCGGACGCCGCTACGATCCCTCCCTCGCGCCGACGCTGCGCGCTGTCCTGATCCTGCGACATGCGGACGGAACGGAGACGCGCGTGGCGACGGACCGGGACTGGCGGGCGGCGATGGACTGCCATTCCGTCCACACGGCCGGTATCTATGAGGGCGAGACCGTCGACGCGCGCACGAGCCTCGCTTGGTTGTCCGGCCCCGAGCCGAACTGGCCGCGCGCACTCACGGGCAACACGGATTTCCCGGGTACCGTGCGCAACTTCCGCGGACCGCCCGTCACCCTGCGCGAAGACCTCACGATGCACCCCGTTTCCGCGTACGTGGTGGGCGGCGCGACGGGCGCGTCGACGAACTGCCACGGCACGGCGAGAATCGTGCGTCGCTATGAGAACGCGAAGCCGATGCGCCTGAACCCCGGCGAGATGCTGGTGCTTGATTTCGGGCAGAACGCCTCCGCCGTGCCCGAGTTTGTCTTCGAGGGCGGGGCGGGCGCGAACGTGGAGATCCGCCATGCCGAGATGTTGAACGACGGCGATGGGCAGATGTCGCGCGGCAACGACGGTCCCGGCGGCACGCCCTATCTCGCGAACTTGCGGTCAAGCTATGCGGGCGTGAAGTACGTCTGCCGGGGCGGCGGTCTCGAGCGGTACCGTCCGACCTTCACCTTCTTCGGCTACCGCTATGTGCGCGTGACCGCTGATGCGCCCCTCACCGTGCACGCGGCGCGGAGCATTCCTGTGACGTCGGTGGGGAAGGTCTGCGACACGGGCACGTTCGAGACGGACAACCCGCGCGTCAACCGTCTCTTTCAGAACTGCCGCTGGGGCATGTACTCGAACTACCTGAGCATCCCGACGGACTGTCCGCAGCGCGACGAGCGTGCGGGATGGACCGCCGACACGCAGGTGTTCGCGCCCGCCGCCGCCTATCTTGCCGACACCTACGCGTTTCTTGCGAAGTGGACGGAGGACTTGCGCGACAGCCAGCGCGCGGACGGCTGCTACCCGTGGGTGGCGCCGGAGATCGTCGTGAACGGCTACACCATCGGCTGGACGGACGCGGGCGTGATCGTGCCGTACGTCCTCTGGCGGCGCTTCGGCGACGCGGCGGTCATCCGCGAGAACTGGAGCGCCATGGACCGCTACATGGCCTACGTGGCGGAGAGGGGCGACCGTTCGCCGCAGCCGTTCGGCGACTGGCTTTCCTACGAATACGGTGCGGACATGGAATGGCTCAAGCCCGTGCGCGAGAAGCTACAGCTGCCGCGCAAGCGGTTCCTCTCGTACGTCTACCGCGTGTGGACGGACCGGATGATGGCGGAAATGGCTGAGGCGGTCGGGGATGCGTCAGGTGCCGCGCGCTACCGTGCACGGGAGAAGCGGGATACGGCGGCGTTCCGCGCGGCGTGCCTCGCGCCCGACGGTACGATTCTGCCGGCGTGCGGCGGACAGTGCAGCGCGCTCTACGCGCTTTACCTCGACCTGCTGCCGAGCGCGCAGGCGAAGGAAAAGACGCGCGCCGCGTTGCGCGCGGACTTCCGCGCGCACGGCGACTGCCTCCAGACGGGCTTCCTCGGGACGGCGATCCTGCTCGACGCCGTCACGCGCGGTCTGGGCGATTCGCGTCTCGCCTACACGCTGCTCCTCCAGGACAAGAACCCCTCATGGCTCTACTCCGTCGACCAGGGCGCAACGACGATCTGGGAACGCTGGAACTCGTACACGAAGGAGCGCGGGTTCGGCCCCGTGTCGATGAACTCGTTCAACCACTACGCCTATGGCGCGGTGGCTTCGTGGATGTTCTCGGCGATGGCCGGCATCCGCGACGATCCCGCCGCGCCGGGGTTCCGGCATTTTGTCCTCGCGCCCGTTCCCGACCCGCGCATCGGCTCGGTCAAGGCGACGTTCCGCTCGCCCTACGGCGAAATCCGCAGCGCGTGGAAGTATGGCGCAAACGGAACGTGGGAATGGACGTTCACGATTCCGCCCAACACGACGGCCACGGTCATCGCGCCCGGCGGCACGCCGAAGGAATACGCCCCCGGCACGTATGACATCCGCAATCAAAATGAGCGGTGCAATTGACAAGCGCACTCTCAATAGGCTATACTTGCAACCAAGGAGAACTGGAACATGGTGCGCCAAGCGAAGCTCGGCAGAACTAACAGAATGAAAGGAATCTGTACGGCAAAGAAAACGACATGCCGATAGGAAGGTTGGCTGTGCGAAGGGCGACCGACGCGCAGAAGCCCAACTGGACAAAGGAATGAGC
>JAFRSR010000400.1 GCA_017427485.1 Kiritimatiellia bacterium | reverse complement strand
TGTTGCCAATTTTCATTTCAGACTCGATTCTTTCTTTTCGTTGTAGTCACACTTGCCGAAAAAATGCGGGAAAGCTCTTTGGACTCGCACACCAAATCGGCAAGCTTTGCATTCTCGACATATCCCGCCTCGCCAATTAACGGCAGAACGGTCGCAAGCATGTAAAGTCCCTTTTCCGTGAAGGCCTTATAATTGTATTTCGAGTATCGACCCTTCCCGCAGCGGTCATGTTCTAAGGACGAAATTTTCGACCTTAGAGCACTTGACTCGTCACGGTCAAGTTCGAACATGTAGTCCGAGGGGAATTTCTCGGGATTGCTGCGAACGGCCTCGTTCACTCGGTGGTGCGGCGAATATCAATTCGATGCGTTCTTGGAAACGGATATCTTTACCTTTTTGGAGCGTTCGTCAATCTCGATCTTCACGCCGGGAATGTAGCCGACGAGCGCGGCGAGTTCGCCGCAGACGGTCTTGGCGTTCTTCTTCCCCACGCCGTAGATCTCGCAGTTCGTCAGGTTCTTGTCCTTGCCGTTGTCGATGAAGAGCTCCGTGAAGCCCGCGCAGGCGTCGATCTCGTGTCCGCCCGCCTTCACCGTCACCATCGGGACGAACGGCGTCGGACTGAGTTTCCTGAGCCACTTCTTGTTCGGCGGGATGCGCTTCGGCTCGACGATGTACTCGAGCTCCGCGCCGGCGGCCTTCAGCGCCGCGAGAACCGGCTCGAAGGCGCAGCACACGCCCGTGTTGTCGTCCGGCTTCACCGGCTCGCCCATCCCCTTCGCAAACGCAACCGGCACGCCACTCACACGGATGGTGTATGGGACGGCCTTCGCTGAACCGGATGAAGAGAGGTCTTGCACCGCCTCGGCGGAAGTCTTGCGCGCAAAGGTACTCCTGTTTGCGGGAAACGCCTGCTGCGGCACGGCGGAGAGGCCGTCCCTCGTTTCGACGGCTTTCAACTCCAATGGGACATCTCCCCATTGTCCGTTTGCACAGCGCCACTTGAGCGTCACTTTGCCGGGCCGACGGCCGGCCTTCACGAACACGCGCGCCATTCCACATTCGAGGTTGACGAAGTCCTTGCCGATTGGCGACGACTCGCCGAATACGCCTGAGTTCCATCCGCCCATGAACGTGGGTGATTCGTGGTTAGTGGTTCGCGGTTCGTGGCTCGTGGCTGGTTCAAAGGAGAGGGAGAATGTCAATTTGTCGGATGCGTAGGGATGGATCGTGCGGTTTGCATCAACAAGCGAGAAGTCCACGACGGCGATGTCGCTTCCGTCCGCAAGCCATCCCTTCGGACCCGTCATCACCTTCGCCTCAAGCGTCCCGTCGCCGACGAACGACCGGACCACATGCCGCGCAATCTCCTTCCCCGCCTTGTCGCGCGCCACGACCTCCGCCGTGCCGGACTCCGTAATATCCACGTTCGGAAACGCGTACACAAAAGCATGGTCGGGCTTCGTGACGACGCCCTTGGACTTTCCGTTGACGATCAGCTCCACGGACGCGCAGTGCACCGATTCGATCGCATAGACCGTCTTGTGGAGCGGATCGCGCTGCGCCCTCTCGCCCGTCTCCTCCATGAAGTGTCCGTTGTACTTCTTCACGGGATATAGGTAGGTGTCCTTGGTGAGCTTCGGATAGCTCCAGTGTCCGACGAGCATGACGGCGAATTGCGGAAGTAGATCATCGTGTCGCGCATCGCCTCGACACGCTGCGCCCAGGCGCGCCCCGAGACATCCCCTTCCTTGTCGCCAGCGGGCGCGGCGTTCACGATGCCGAACTTGTCGAACGCGCGCACCGGCGCGGGCTTGGGCGCGACGTGCATCCAGCGGACGAAGTTGGCGTTCGACCGACGGATGAGCGCCGCGTCGTAGTCCTGCAGCCAGTCGGGCGCGACGCCGATCGCCGCCCACTCGTCCGTCGCGCGCTGCGCGTAGCCGGTCAACCACGTGTTCTTGCCGTTGATCTTGCGACCGCCCGACATCGCGTCATACGTGACCTCGCGGAAGCCCGTGCGGATCGTCTCCGTGTCGAGGACCGTGCCATCCTCCCCGACAAGCGACACCTTCACGTCGTAGAGATGCGGCGTCTCGGGCGACCAGAAGGTAAGGCCCGTTGCGCGGCACGTGGCTTCGAGCGCCACCGTCTCGGGCGAGACGACGCGCGTGGGCTGCGGCGCGTTTTCGTAAACGTCGTTTTCGAGCGCCGTCATAAACACCTTGCCGGCATCCTTGACTTGTTCAACCACGGAACACACGGAAGACACGGAAGACTTCAGTGTATTCCGTGGTTCAATAATCTCGACTTTTAGTCTCGCATTTACTGCCTTGCCAGTCTCGTTGCGAACTTCCGCGCGAACCTTGATTGTCGCCGCGCCTTTCGCGAAATCGAAGTCCTTCGCACTCACGTAGGTGCCGACCGTCTTGAGGTTGTTGTAGTAGGGAAGCGTCAGATACGTCTTCGACGGCTTGAGGACGAGCGTGACGTTGCCGACGAGCCCGCCCTGCACCTCGTTGAAGTCCGCCGTGTTCCACTGGTAGGCCGCGCCGCTCATGTCGCCGGGGGCGTGCCCGGGAATCGTCTCGTGCATGAAGATCTTCGCGCCGCGCGCGGCGCAGTTGTCCGTCGCGACGCAGATGAGGTTTTCGCCCGCCTTGAGAAGCGACGTCACGTCGAACGCGCACGGCGCGATGCCGACCTCGTAGTATCCGACGAACGACCCGTTCACCCACAGATAGACCGACTGCCTCACCGTCTCGAACGCGATGAACGCCTTCCCCGTCGGCTTTCTCGCCGCACCGTTCACCCTTCCGGGTCATTGATCTACAGCGATCAGGCCACTTTCGGCACGACCGACATCGTATATTCTGACTCATCCAATCGTGTACTCAAGTCCAATTCTGACTCATTCGTTGGCAAAATCGTGTACTTATCGTGTACAAAAATTAATCAGAGTCAATAAAATAAGGGGTTACCGTTTTCGGTCACGCGGGACGCATGACCCTACCAGACATGTGACCGTGGCGGCTCAGCCGCATAAGGCCGTTTCACTGTTTTGCCGTTGGATACTTTCTCGTTTCAGCTCTGCGGTTTGAGATCAGTATGGCGACGCCACCGTTACCCCTTCTTCAAAGATCGTCTCGGGGTCAATGTCCACACATTTGCGATCATTGCGGCCACCTGCCACGTCAAACGCGAGCGTTCCGTTAATGACGGTCATGGTAGAGAGGAACGTCTTACGATTGCGCAACGGACGGAAGACCGGTCCACAATCTGGACCAAGAAGATGCGCCATGTCAAAGCGCTTGACATGGCCCGTCGTAAAATAACAGTCCACTTTGCGCCCAGTCGCCGGCTTAACCATACAAATATCGTGTAACATTGGCAACTCCTCTCAGTCAATCGTCCAATCAATCCATTTGGGTTCCTTGCCTTGCCGTACGAGATTCCAATCGGCAAGCAATTCCTTCGTGTGCGAAACGCACCAGCCAAGAACACGATGCATCAATACACGAGGAAGAACGCCTTCTATAACCACCGCATCGCGAATGGAAACAAGAGCAATTGTCCTCTTCCCCTTGATCACGTGGAAATGCGGAGGATTATGATCGCTGTAATTGACGGCGATCTTTATTTTTCCTTTTTTACTTTCCGATATTGTCGGCATTTCCTTTGATCCTTTGCGGATAATATAGCAAAAATCACCCGGGTTGTGCGGAGTAGTCAGTTTTTCGCCCGCGCACCCCTCTCAAAGTTGTTTTTACCAATTGTTCTGGTTGTTTCCAATCTCAAAACGCATGAGTGAAAACGCGCCCTACAAAACCACGATAACAAAGCCATTTTTGACGATAGTCGCCTTGACCGTGTTGTCCGAGACGGAGATCTTCGCCTTGAGGCCTTTCCTGAGCCCCGTCACCTCGACCTGGCGCGAGAGGGTCGCGCTTGTCGCGCCCGACAGCGTCGTGTAGCTGAAGAGGTTCGTGACCGTTCCCGCCGTCCAGGACGCGTCGCCGGGGATTAGGATTTTCGCCCCCTCGGCGATCGCAAGCGTCTGCGGCGCGATGCCGACCGGCATCGTCACGGAGCCCTCGCTGACGGTCAGGTTCTTGATGGTTTTCGTGCCGAGCGTCAGATTGGCAGTGCCGACTTTGGTCACTGAATTGGCGCGACCGCTGACGCCGTTCGAGAGATTGATGGTGCTGTCGCGGTTAAGATAGCCGATCGTAAGCATGGCAGTGTCATATCGATCCCACCAGCCCCCGTCCACGCCGCCGAACTTAACACTCCCGCCCATGCGATAGCTGTCGCTGTTGTAGGTTCCATAACTGTGACCGATATGCAGGAAAGCATTGGTGCCGACGGCGTTCTCGGTCCAGTTGATTACGCTGCGGTTATCTTTGCCGCCGGATGTATACACGTCGCCCTGAAACTCATTGTTGTTTCCAAAGAAGTACGCATTGCACATCCTGACTTTCGCAAGGTTGATTTGATAGCATCCCTCGCCGCTGATGTTTCCTTTGATGTAGATTCCGGGATCGTTGTTCGCCGATCCTACAGCGTTGAAATGGTTTGTCGTCCCTGAGGTCATGACAATGTCGACCGTATTGGTCATCGGGGATTTGAGAGGATTCGCGAAGCCGCTGCTGGCAAGCGTGACCGTGCCCGTGCCGTCAACGAGCCTGGCGGTGAGTCCGTAGCGGTTGACGTCGCCGCCCTGCATCGTCACTGCCGCGTTGAAGGTGACGTTCGAGGCTGCTGCGGCCGCAGGGAACGAGACTGTGGCGGCGGAATCGAAGCGCACCACATCCTGAGATGCGTCGGAAGGATATGTCAAAGCCGGTGCGATTCCCTCGTAGAGCCAGTTCGCCGCGTTGTGCCAGTCGCCCGCCGCAACGGCAGGATTCCATACGAAATTGTGCGTGTCGATGTCGTCGTAATTCACAGGTTGCGGAGTGGGTGCAAGCGCGACGATTCTCACGTCGTCGATTGCGCCTTCGTGCGCCTTTCCGCCCGCAAGCGTGATGCCGAAGTAAGAGTACGGCACATGCGACACCTGCGTATTCCGCGAATCACACGCCGCACCGGCGGAAACGGCAATCCCTTTCAAATCAAGAATATGAACGAGGCCTTCCCCCGACCGGCCCGGCAGCGCGACGCTCACGAATCCCGGCAGTTGCCTCGGCGTGCCTGCGCCAGGGAAGACGGCATCAGGAAACGCCGCAACCAACTCCCCCCGCAGACGCTCGGCCAATCCGTCAAGCCGCTTACCCACCCGTGTCATCCGCGTGCAGTTCGCCTTGAGCGCCGCCGCCATGCCGACAATCGCCGCCACGTTCTCCGTTCCGGTTCCGCTCCGATGCAATCTGCAATCGTAGCCCGCGCCTCGCGCACAGCCTCGCGCGGCTTCCGCGCCCACGAATGGATGCTTGACGGATTGCCGAAGTCCCCCTTCATGAACGGCAACATCGCCTCCAGCGCCTCCGGTATCAAAGGCGTCGTCGCGGCATGGTCGGCATAGACACAACGTTTCATGGCTCAAAACCCACCAGTTCCCATTGACCACCAAATGCCGGTCCATTATGTCTAAGGAATCCCAATTTTTGCAGTGCTGCTGTGATTTTCTTGACCCCCCGTTGGGTTATGCCAATCTCAGATGCAATCGAATCAGTCGTCGCAAATTTGTTCCGCCCAACAATCACGAGAACATTTATCATGTTCCTTAACCCGTCAGAGCGAATCCCCTTTGGCAGCACCGTCTGCGCCCATAATGCAATTCGCTCTTGCGACGGTGAACTTTTCGCCTCAGACGGTGAACTTTCCACGTCTCTTGGTGCACTTTCGACTTGGCCAGGTACACTTTTAACCGTCTGCGGGGAACGTTCGCTTGTTGTAGCGCCCCCGAATACCTCCATCGCATATTTGGTCAACCCGACAGAGACTCGGAAAGACCCGATCTGCGCCGTATCGAAGGACGGCTCTCCATTTCCATTTTCAATCAGTTCCGCCTTGACTCGGCCTATGCCGCGTCCAAAACGATTCACATATCCAAGTGTCCGCATTGCATCGGCAATAATCGGATTGCGGTAATCGTTCTCGTCCGGGAAATTGTCGCGGTTCACGCGCCCGTACAAACCGCCAGAATTGAGGATTTCAACCCTAACGGCGCACTAACTGGGAAAGCCGCCGTCTCGGCGGCGCCCCGCCGCCCTCCACCACCGCATTTCGCAAAGTCCGGTGGTAGGGACGACGTTCCACCGCCGTCCGCCCCACAGCCGCCGGTGGTAGCGCGAGGCGCGTGTTGTACGCTTAACGATGTTCACAGTTTGCAAACTGTGAAATCTGTTTGACGACGCGCCATCTCGATCCTTTCGCCGTCGGCCGCAATAATTGCGGCCCTCCCGTGGTAGGGCCCGCTCGCCGAGCGGGCCGCACCAACTGGGAATCCTCCATCTTGGTGGCGGTTATTCCTCCACGCGCTCGAGGTCGATGCGCCAACGGAAGAACATCGCGGGCGGATAGATGCCGTTGGCGGGCTTCCAGGTGTCGTCGAGGACGTCGTGGCGCATCTGGACGCGGTGCGGCCAGTTCGCAGGATCGGGATCGGCCATGTCGGCGAGGTCGGTGGTCGCATAGACGGTCTCGATCACGCGCACGCCCTCGTAGAGGTCGCGTTTGGCGCGGAACTTCACGCACGGGTTGCCGTAGGCGTCCGTGACCACGTGGAAGAACTCCTCGCCGGCAAGCGCGTAGAGGCCCGTCGCCTCCGCCGGGATGCTGTAGATGTAGCGGACGCCCGCCGGGATGCCGTCCACCACGTCGCCGGGCTCCGTCCCTTCGGGATAGCCGCTCTGCTCCGTCCACACGTCGAAGCCGCGCTTGACCACGATGAACGTCTGGAGATACGGCGTTGTCGCGCCCTCGTCGATGAGCCACGTCCGGTCGAAGTCGAAGACCGGGAAGTTCGCGGCGTGCAGCATCTCGGCGGAGGCGAGGGGCGCGACGCCGGCGTTGGCGGCGTTGTTCACGGCGAGGAGCGCCGTCCTGCCGGAGTCGTAGTAGGATTTCGTGATGTAGCCCGCGGTGGCGGAGCCGGCGAAGGCGCCGTGATAGGAGCCCGAGGCCGTCACGGAGCCGGAGCAGTAGGAGGTGGTGATCTGGCCGTCGACATCCCCCGCGAAGCCGCCGACGCGTCTGCAACCCGCCTCCACGTCCGCGACGGCGTAGCAGTCCATGATGTAGCCGCCGGAATGGTAGCCGACGAAGCCGCCCGCATACGCCTGGCTGGAGAGGTTCACCACGGTGGCGGACGTGACGCAGCTGCGGAGGACGACGGGCGAGCCGGTGACGTAGCCGACGAAGCCGCCGGCGTTGTAGGTGGTCGCGTTCGTGACCGCGCCCTCGAAGGAGCAGCCGTCCACGAGCGACTGGGAGACGAGCTTGCCCACGAAGCCGCCGGTGCCGGTTTCCGACCCCGAGCCGGTCCAGCCGCCGGTGACGGTTCCCTCGGCGACGACGCCGCTCACGCGGCCGCCGGAAATCTGCCCGAAGAGGCCGGTGTAGCGCTCGGTGGAATTGACGACGAAATTGTAGATTCGGTGGTTCTGCCCGTAGAACTCGCCGCTGAAGGCGGTGGACTGCCCGATGGGCGAAATCGTCGCGCCTTCAAGGTCGATGTCCTTCGTCAGCACGTAGGTGCCGGAGAGGTTGTTCGTGACGGCGAGGAGCTCCTCGGCAGTCGAAATCGGAGTGGCGTCTTCCACGTGCAGTTTCACCTTCGGCCAGTCGGCGGTGAGCACGTCGATCTGCGAGGCGGTGAGCGAGCCGCCGGCCATGTTGGCGTCGCTGCCGCAGAACGGACGCGGCCCCGCGCCGAATGCGTAGATGCTGCAGTTCTGAAGGATGCCGGAGCGCTTGTTGCCGATGAACGCGCCGATGGTGCCGCCCGTGCCCCAGACCGCGCCGGAGCACCAGCAGTTCGCAATCGTCGCGGAGGCGTGGTTGAGACGCCCGACGAAGCCGCCGTAGTTGGAACCGGAGGAGCGGACGTCGCCGCGCGCCACGCAGTCGGAAATCGTCAGCGGCGCGGAGACGTAGCCGACGAATCCGCCGACTTCGCCGTTGCCGCCCGCGTAGCCGTCCGCGCGGCAGCCGGAAATCACGGACGCGCCACTGCTGTTCACATAGCCGATGAAGCCGCCGACGTAGGACGCGACCGCCGTCACTTCGGCGGACGAGACGGAATCGCGAATCTCGAACGCGCCGCTTTGGCAGCCGCCGGCGAAGCCGCCCGAATAGCCGTAGTTCCCAGTCGACTTCACGGTTCCCGCCGCCGAGCAGCCGCGGATGACCGTGCCGTCCTCGACGCGGCCGATGAGTCCGCCGCCGTAGCGGCTCGTCGTGACCGACACCACGGACGTGCAGCCGTTGATCAGCGTCGCGCTGGCGGTGCCGACGAGACCGCCGACGTAGTAGCCGGTTCCCACGACGGTGCCGGAGACGGTGATGCCGTCGAACGTCGCGCCATTCGCCCCGCCGAAGAGTCCTCGACCGTAGACGGAGGGGTTGTTCGTGGCGAGCATGTTCTCGATGGCGTGGCCGAAGCCGTAGAACTGGCCGGTGAAGCGGGACG
>JAFRSR010000399.1 GCA_017427485.1 Kiritimatiellia bacterium | reverse complement strand
GGGCGGACGATCCCGTAGCCGTTTTTGACGCCTACTTCAAGCTGAAGGGCTCGAGCGAAACGAAGAAGCCGCTCAAGTCCTATTTCGCCTACCGCATCAAGGTTGAGGGGCTGCGCCTCGCCGACTTCGTGTGCGGCACGCTCTTCGGCTCAGGCGCAGGACGCGTCCACGACATCGTCCTCGATTGGATCGCCTCCATCAAAGGCTGGCGTCCGCGCAAGGTGAAAGGCCCCGACGGACGCCGCCGCATCGAATGGGAAAGCGCAGGCCCCGCCGAAATAGCCGCGCTCGAACCATCCGCCGAGAGCGACCCCGCCGCGCTTCTCGACCTCGAACCGATGCGCCGCGAGATCGACGCGCTCCTCGAAAGAATCTCCCTCAAGATAAAAATGGAAAAGTCGCATGTCGCGGCCCTTTTGTATGCGACGGCCCAGGACATGCCGCTGACGGATGCGGTGCTCCTCGAGGGCCTAGGCGTAGGAAAGTCGCGTGCGTACGCGATGAGGGAGAAGACGATGGACGAGTTCAGGAAAGAGGCGAAGACGATGGAGAGCGCGGATAGCCCGCTCTTCGGTCGCCTGCTTCTCGCGGCCTGTGAATCGTCGGCACCAAAGTCGCTGCGCGAGCGGACAGGAGGTGCACTATGAACAAGACATTCGAGCAGGAATGGAATCTCTACAAGGCGGGCGGGAAGCGTCCGTCATTCGCGGGCGAGGCGCCGCGCGGCGACGCGGAATTCGATTCGCCGGTGAAGGTTGGCGAAATAAGGATCTTCGCCGACATGGCGCGTCCGTTCGTCGCGCTCGTCGCGGAGGATCGCGGGAATGCCGGGTTCTTCATAATCCCAGTCTCGCCGTTCACCGTCCCCGCCTCGCCGCGCGAGGCGCTCGAAGGCGAGAGGGTCTACCAGCTCTGGAACGCCTGCACGGCAGCGCGCAGTTTCGTCGCGCGCAGCTGGCGCGTCGACGAGATATCAAAGGACGAAATGCTCGCCCTGAATCAAACAATCAAACAATCCAAACAATCAAACAATCTCTCCCTTGCTGCTGATGGAATCGTCGCTGAATACGAGCGCGAGTTTCTTGTCTCGGGCGGAGATTTCATTCCGCTCGTCAACAAGGAGATTCCTCGCATCGTGCATGTCTCGTGGCGCAGGGTCCTCGGCGTAGCCGCATGCTTTGTCATCTTGCTTGGACTTGGTGTCGTCACGCTAATGCACGATCAGCAAGAGCAGGAGTGGGTGATTTGCATGGCGGGGCCGGTGGATGAACCCATTGTCAAAAATGATACGCCTTCAACGCCGCCTGCTACGCCACCTTCCGTCGTCAACGAAGAAACGAGAATGGGTCTGAAACGCGCACGCCAGCTTCTTGCCCAGCGCGAACTCGATGGCGCGCTCAGAGAATGCGAGAATGTCCTTGTTGCAGATCCTGCCAATGAGGAGGCGCGTCGCATTAGATCTTCGGTTGAGCGTAAGCGTGAAGTTGTGATGCGGCAGGAGCGCGAGGTTGCTCGCGAGAAGTGGATCGCAGATGTCGACGCGGCATGGCGTCCGACAGCTGCCGTTGCGGGGGCGGTCAGCGACACGCGTCCGTGGAACGACAACGGCTGGACCGCTTCGCCAGACTCGGAAGCGATGAAGAGGCGGAGTTACCTCGAGTCGAATGTGCCGTGGAATGACCACGCTGGAGCCAAGGTGGTCTCGGGATCAATAAAAGACCAATTCTTGGAAGTTGAACGCCAGCCCGCAGGCACAGAGCGCTATGCGGAAATCAAGGAGAACGAATACCGCGATCCCACGAGCGAGCCGCTGTCGACATTCGGACTCGACGTTGATACTTCGAGCTACACGACGATGCGCCGGTATCTGACTGAGTGGAAGAGTCAACCTCCGAAGGGTTCCGTGCGGCTCGAGGAGTTCGTCAACTACTTCAAGTACCGCTACCCGCAGCCGAAGGGCGACGATCCGATTGCCGTCGCGTGCGAGATGGGCGTCTGCCCGTGGGCGCCAACGCACAAGCTTCTCAGGGTCGGCGTGCAGGCGCGTGAAGTTCCTGTCGAGAAGCTGCCTCCGTGCAACCTGACATTCCTTATCGATGTCTCCGGTTCTATGGGCGGGAACGGCGGCTTCGATATGATGAAGGCGGGGCTTAAGATGCTCGTCGGCAAGCTTCGCCCCGAAGATCGCGTTGCAATCGTCACCTACGCGGACGGCACCACGGTGCAACTTGCCTCGACGCCATGAAGCGAGAAGGACAGGATTCGCGCCGTTGTCGATGGGCTCAGGTGCGGCGGCTGCACTTACGGCGCGGGTGGAATCCAGCTCGCCTACGAGGAAGCGAAGAAGAACTTCGACAAGAACGCTAACAACCGCGTCATCCTGATTACTGACGGCGACTTCAATGTGGGAATCTCCGACCCGAAGTTGCTTGAGGAGTTCATCGCCACGAAGCGCGAGAGCGGCGTTTTCCTCACAGTGCTTGGCGTCGGTCGCGGCAACTACCAGGACGCGACCATGAAGAAACTCGCGAACGCTGGCAACGGAAACTACGCCTACCTCGATTCGGTGCTGGAGGCGAAGAAGGTGATGATGAACGAGTTCGGCGGAACACTCTTCACCGTCGCGAAGGACGTTAAGCTCCAGCTCGAGTTCAATCCTGCGGAGGTGAAGGGCTATCGTCTGCTCGGCTACGAGAGCCGCCGCCTTGCCGCGAAGGACTTCAACGACGACAAGAAGGACGCGGGCGAGATCGGCTCCGGCCATACGATGACGGCGTTCTACGAGATCGTCCCCGCAGGTTCTGATGAGAAGATTGCGGACGTCGATCCGCTCAAGTACCAGAAGCGCACTGAGTCCGGTCGTGGCGAGGTCTGCACCGTGAAGCTCCGCTGGAAGAAGCCTGACGGCGACACGAGCATGCTCAAGGAGATTCCGATTTCCGAAGCGCAGATCACTTCGAAGACGCCGTCGGAAGACTTCCGCTTCGCGTCTGCTGTCGCAGAATTCGCGCTTCTCGCGTCCGACTCGAAGTTCAAGGGCGGTGCGTCCTTCGACAAGATTCTTGACCGTGCGCGATCCGCGAAGGGCGAAGACCTCGAGGGCTATCGCGCCGAATTCATCCGTCTCGTCGAGACTGCGCAGCTTCTCGCGCCGCCAGCGCCACAGACGCCACCCGCCCCAGGTGGGAATCGCCCCGTCGAAGGCGACCTCTGATTCTCCCGCCGCGCGCCGTGTTTTTGGCGCGCGGCGCCTGTTTATGCTATAACCCGACTTTGCCACTTCATTTTTTGAAAAGCGCGTTTTGAGCCAATGTTCACGCGGGTCGCGTGAAACATCAGTCATAATTTATGTGCTTACGTCTCAGAACACCTTGACCTTCGCTTTGAGAGCCGAGACGCCTCCTTTCGTGTAGATGACCGGGCGAAGATTCACGCCGAGCGCCGCGAGGACGCGGCATATGTCCTCTCCAGACGAGTTCACCATCTGGTATTGGTCGCCCGGATGCCGCAGAACCTGCCATTCGCGCAGCGCTTTTGACAGCCGCTCGCCAGACATGCCGTATGACCACCTAAGGTCGCCTCCGGCGTCGCTCTTCGGCTCGGACAAGGCGATTCTGCGCTGGATCAGCCGCATCATCGTAAGCGCGATGAAGCAGACCAGGAGGTGCGCGTGGATGTGCTCCGGGGTGTTCACGAACACCGGGCGGGCCTCCAGCGTCCCCTTCATCTCCCGGAACTGGTCCTCGATCTGCGTGAGCCCGTGGTACTTGTCTATTATCTCCTGGTCGGGCGTGTCCAGCTCGGACGTGGCGATCATGTAGTAGCCCATGAGCTCGTTGAACGCGTTGAGCTTCTCGTCGTCTATCATCGCCACGAGCTTCCTCCCGTCCACGACTTCGTTGGTCTTCTTGTTGAGATACTCGTCCTTGAGGAACTTCTTCAGGCTCTTCGACTGCGCCGCCGAGACCCTGAAGCCCGCGGGGTTGGCGCGGAGCCTTTCGACGAAATCCAGGAACGACTTGTGCTCGTGCATCTCGCGCCTGTGGAACGCCTCGCTCCAGTACACGACCTCCTTCTCCGTGAACTTGCGTTTTTCGCGCTTCTCCTTCCCGTTCTTGTCCTTCGTGACGAGCGTGACCTCGCGCTGGACGATCCTGGACTTGCGCCGGAACCTGTCGCCGACGACCGTGTACCCCTCTGGCGATGTCGCCCACTTCCGCGTCGCAGCCGTGCTCTTCCTGAGGCTTTTCGACACGATGTAGCCGTTGCCCGCATCCGTGACGTGGCACATGTTCGGAGCCGAGTACATCCCCCTGTCCGCGACAAGGACGAACCTGCCGAGCCCGAAGCCGTCCACCGTCCGCTCCATCGCGGGCTTGAGCGTATGGTGGTCGAGCGTGTTGCCCGGGAACATCTCGAACGACACGGGGATGCCGTTGTCATCCATGAAGAGGCCGATCTGGACGATGGGCTGCTTCCTGTTCTCCTTGCTCACGCCGAACTTCCTGAGGCCCCTCTCCACCACGCCGCCCGACTCGTCGAGGACGTCTTCGTCCGCCTCCGCGATCTCGAAGTAGAAGTTGGTAACGTCGTAGAACACCAGCGACGGGTTCCGCCCGATTCCGCGCTTGATGCACGTGTTCATCCTGCGGAATATCTTCTCCGCGTTCTCGTCGATGACCGTGAGCGCGTCGTACACGTTGTCGGGGTTGTCGCTGGAGACCAGGGGCTCGTGGTACTTCCCGTTCTGCTCCATCGTCGCGCACTTCGACGCGGGCTCGAGGATCCTGCCGTACACGAGAAGCCGCACAAGCCCCTGCAGGTCGTACCTGATTTTCGAGGCGTGCTTGACGCTCGCGAAGAACTGGTCCAGACCGAGCGCGGAGAACACCGGGTCGAGGACGATGGCGGCAAGCCGCTTCGGCTCGCCGTTGCATGCCGGATCGCCGTCCCTGTACCTGATGACGTGCACCGCCTCGGACGACTTTCCGACATATGGCATCAGCGATTCGATCAGGGGTGCTCCCGCCGCGAACGACGCCTTGAGCCTTTCAAGGTAGTCCGCCTTTCCGTCGCTGAACCGCGACAGCGGCCCGATGTTCAGCACGATGTCCTTCAGGATCGTCCGCTTCCCCTTGGCGTTCGTGCCGCGCCGACATCTCGCCAGCCGGAGATACTTGGTTCCGTTGTTGTTCGCCACCTCGATGTGCATTGCGCCTCCTATGTTATTTATATGATTACGAATGAATTGTATCATAGGCTGCGCCGAGAGTCAAGTGGGAACATTGATTTTATTGAGGTTTCTTATCGCGGGCAATCCCGCGAAGCGTCAACGAAGTGGCAAAGTCGGGTTATATCACATCAGACATATGAAAGTCAATGTTCACTACACATTTTTAAGAAGTTCCGTTAAGCGATAGATACACATTATTGAGAAGCTACGTAGCCCGTTCAACACACCTTGTTTCCACTCTTTGCCCCGATCAGCCTGCTGACCGCAATTTCGTCCGCACCGTAATCTCATTTCACCGACCAGCACATGCCCTTGCGGTTACAGCCCCCGCTTCAAGCTCCTGTTGGTCTCATGCCGCGCTCAAGATTTTCCGTATTAGATTCTCAAAACAGGATAACCTAGCAAAAATATCAAAATTCGATATCACCACCCGACTTGCGGCAAAGCATCGACGGCGGAAATTTAGTATAATATCCATCATGGCTTTGCCGAGCGATCCGACGAGGCGCGCGTTTATGCGCGCACTTGCCGCCGAAGGCCTCCTCGTCGGGGGTCTTTGCGGGTGCTTTGCCTCGGCCGCGACCGTGCTCGCGCTGCGTGCGCTGCTGCATCCCGCCCCGGCATGGACGCCCGCCGTGCTCGCCATGATTCCGCTCGCCTCGCTCGCGGGTGCGCTTCTCGCCCTG
>JAFRSR010000398.1 GCA_017427485.1 Kiritimatiellia bacterium | reverse complement strand
GAACGGGAATACGATTGTCTTCAAGATTTTCAACAACCAGGCCCAGGTCAAGGACGCGAACAACGTCATCACCACCTACACCGGCGGACGTCAGCAAATGTCCGGCACGTGGACGGGCAGGTACGCGACGGCCATCTGGTCCGCCGGCAAGTACACGGTTTTCCAGGACGCGATCCCCGATCCGGGAAGATGGGCGGGCACCTGGCGGTACAATTGGGGGGCGCTCACCGGGCGTCCGTTCTACGTGGGCGGCGTGTACTTCCCGGAGAGCGAGGGCGAGACGAACAACCGCCGCCTGACGGGCACGATCCACGCCCTGCGCGTGTACAAGCGGGCGCTCTCCGACGCGGAACTGGAGCACAACCGCATGGTGGACGAGGCGCGCTTCTTCGGCAACCTGCCCGCGTGGAACGTGCAGGTGGCGCAAGGCAAGTTCGACGCCTCCGTCGAGGCCGTTGGCCACTATCTGGTGGAAGGCACGTACACCTTTACGGCGGAGGACGCCGTGGCGGACGGCAAGACGCGCCGCGTGACGGGCTACAGGCTTGAGACGTGGGATGACGGGACAGGCGGCTGGGGCGCGCCGACCTCCCACGGCGGCGACTCCTTCACCTACACGGAGGGTGCGAAGGTGCGCCTCACGTGGCAATGGCAGGGCGGCGGTATGATGGTGACGGTTCGGTAGCTTCGATGGCACGACAGCAACCCAAAATGCTCGCCGTGGTGGCGCTCGGCAGCAACATCGAGCCGCGCGCGGACCGGCTCGCGGCGGCGCTCCGCGCGCTGGCCGAGCTGCCCGGGACGAGTCTCGTGCGGGCGAGCGGCCTGCTCGACAACGCGGGCGTGGACGTGCCGCCGGAGTTCGCGCACCTGCGTTTCCTGAACCAGGTCGCCGCGTTCGAGACGTCGCTGGAGGTGCACGATTTCGCGCGGCGCATGCACGCGATCGAGGACGCGCAGGGACGCGTGCGCACCGGGGTGCGCAACGCGCCGCGCACGATCGACCTCGACCTGATCGCCTTCGGCGACCTCGTGCTGGACGAGCCGGACCTGACGATCCCACACCCGCGCGCGCGCGAACGCGCGTTCGTGACGGGACCGCTCGCCGAGATCCTTCCCGATTTCGTCTGGCCCGAGCGCAAGTAGCCGCTAGCGCGCGATCGCCTCGGCGCGGCGGATGTAGGCGTCCTGCTGTTCGCGCGGGAGGTCGTTCCAGCGCACGTTCCAGCCGCAGATGCGCACCTGCAGGTTCTCGTAGTCGCGCGGGTGCGCCTGGGCGTCGCGGAGCGTGTCCGCGTCGAGCACGTTGAACTGGATGAGCGTGAGGCCGCTCGCGTGGTAGCGCTCCACGAGGACGCGCATTACGTCGAGGCCCTTGTCGCCCGCGACGGCGGAGGGATGCAGCATCACGTCGAGCGGCATGTCCATCGGTAGGTCGGCGGGGTCGAGGGCGGCGAGCGTGTTGAGGAGTGCGGTGACGCCCTCGGTGTCCGAGCCGGGCGCGGGGGAGAGGTTCTTCGACATCTCCTCGCCTTTCTTCCTGCCGTCCGGCGTCGCGCCCATGCGCTTGCCGAAGTCGACAAACCGACGCGAGCTGTGTCCGCCCGCGACGAAGCGTCCGCCGCGCGAGTTGGGGATGTTGTTCGCTTGGCGCGCGAAGTGGTGGGCGATGTCGTGGCCGAGCGCGTTCGCCTCGGGGTCATTGTTGCCCCACTTGCGCTTGGAGCGGAGCACGCGCAGGCGGAGCTCCTCGTGCCCTTTCCAGTTCTCGGCCATCGCCTGTCCGAGCTCGGGAAGGGTGAGGAGGCGGTCCTTGTAGACGATGTCCTCCACGGCGAGGAGGGCGTCCACGGCGGAGCCTGTCCCGACGAGAAGGAGGTGCGAGTTGTTGCCGTTGGCGGTGCCGTCGTGGAAGGCGTCGCGTCCGGTCTTGACGCTGTGCGCGATGGAGAGGGAGAAGAGCATGGAGGGGTTGACCTCGTGGACCCATTTCTCCGTCTCGAACGCGAGCTCGCGCGCCTCGCGGGTGGAGTCTTCGAGCAGCTGGAGGTAGGCGGCGCGGAAGGACGGGTAGTCGGATGCGTCGAACATGCCCTTGCGGGCGCGCGCGAGGAGCTTCTCGACAGGCTTGAGGGCGCTGATGTAGGAGGGGATCGTGTCGTTGCAACTGTCGCGGATGCCCCATTCGTAGCAACCCCAGATGGCGCAGGTGCGCGCCTGCTCGGGCGTGTAGCCGAGGCCGGTGATCGCACGGGCGAGAGGTTCCTCGCCGCAGAAGGTGACGGAACGCTGGCGGCGGGCGAGGTCGAGCGTCTTGCGCCACACCCAGTCGGGCGTGGTGGGACCGGTCTTGAGGTGCACTTTGGGCGTCGGCAGGCCGAGCTCGTCGTGCACCTCGAGGAGGATGCGCGAGACTTCGTTGTACTCGGTGGTGCTGTCGGCCTTCGTGCCGCCGAAGTAGACGGGCTGTCCGAAGTAGTTGTCGATGGAGCCCCACTGCCACCAGAAGTGGCGCAGCTGGTCGCGGAACTCGGCCTCGGTGGTGCGTCCGGCGGCGAGGTCGGCGCGGTAGTAGGGGGTGAGGATGCGGTCGAGGTTGGAGAGCGTGCGCACCTGGAACCCGTCGAAGTTCTCGCCCATCACCCATTCGAGGTAGATGAAGAGCAGCGTCTCGTAGGTGGTGCGGGGCGCGCCGTCGCGGAGGTGGGCGAGGGCGGCGGCCTCGGCGGCGAGGCGGGGGTTGGGCGTGGCCTCGTTCGTGCGGCGCGCGTGGTCGGCGAGGCGGCCGACGAGGCGGATCGTCGCGTCGGCGGCGATGCGACGCGCGTGGTAGTAGGGGGCGTCCTTCCAATTCGCGAGGAGACGGTCGCGCATGCCGGGGAAGCCGAGCACGAGGATGTCGTCCCAGTCGGGCGCGCAGTGGGAGTAGTCCTTCCACACCACCCAACGGCCGTCCTTCGTGCCTTCGCCGATTTTCTTCGCGAGGCCGGGCGAACGGCGGGCGTCCACCTCGGCGGCGCGCCGCGGCAGGATCTTCCAGAGCGGGTGGCCGCGGTGGAACGACCACGGCGCGAAGGCGGGGAACCAGTCGTGCGGCGAGACTCCGATGGCGGTGCGGTCGCACCCGAAGGCGAAGATCTTCGCCTTGGTGACCTCCCACGGCTCGTCGCCGCGCGCGGCGACAATTTCCTTCCATCCGGCGAGTACGCCGTCCGTGCCGAGCCCAGTCCCCTCGTCCGTGACGCTGGTGCGCCATTTGCGCCTCAAGTACGGAAGGTCGTTCGTGAAGGCGTCGCCGACGGCCGCCGCGGCGACGAGCGCGGCGGCGAACAGCACCGCGCCACGTGCGGGAAAAGATCGAGATGTTGCCATGCGGACAGTATATCAAAATGTACGGCGGACTGGACATCGGCGGCGCATTCTGATAAACTTTTGCCGTTGGTTTCACAACAAGAAAGGAAAAACAATGGCCTGTTTCACAGCACCGCTCGCCGGCGCAGCCGTGGCGGCCGTCGTCCAGAAGACGGCGGGCAAGAAATCGTCTAATCCGTTCCTCCGCAAGCTCCACTGGCTTGTGAAGATGGCGCTGGGAGGCTCGTTCCTCCTCGCGATCGAGCACATCTACCATGGCGAGATCACGTTCTTCCCGCCGTTCCTCACCGCGATGAAGGATCCGAACGACACGAAGGAGATGATCCACGAGATCATGACGGTCGGCGTGTCGATGGCCGTCCTGCTCCTCGTCGTGTGGATCGGCATGGTCGTGGTGAGCGAAATCGCCGAGCGCAGGAAGGCGGTGCCCAATGTGTGAGCTCATGACCATTGCGGCCGCGATTGTCTTCACGGTCCTCTATTTCAAAGTCCTCCGTACGCCCGCCGTGTTCGCCACGATGCTCATGTTCTGGGGCGCGGCGCTCATGTGGTCCGTCGACTGCGTGCATTCCGCGATGGAGGGCGAGGGCCTGTTTGACCTGAGCCTCGAAGACACGTACCTCGGCTTGATCATCCTTGCCTTCGGACTTGCCTTTTTCGGCGTGATGCTGTTCTTTGAGAGGTTGTCCATCGAGCGTCGCCGCACGCTTGCCGCCGCTTGACGGATGAAGACGCTCTACCTTGAATGCACGATGGGCGCGGCCGGTGACATGCTCACCGCCGCGCTTTTGGAAATCGTCCCCGACCGCGCGGCTGCGCTCGCGCGCATCAACGCGCTCGGCATCCCCGGCGTGCACGTGCATGCCGACGCGGCCGTGCAGTGCGGTCTCGCGGGCACGCGCGTGGACGTGCACGTCCACGGACATGTCGAAGAAGAGCACCACCACCATCATCACGACCACGGCGATCACGACCACGCGCACCACCACCATCACCACGCCTCGCGCGCCGACGTCGCCGCGCAGATCGCGGCGCTTAACGCGTCCGACGCCGTGAAGGCGCACGTGCAGGCGGTGTACGATCTGATCGCGGACGCCGAGTCGAAGGCGCACGGACGCCCCGTTTCGGAAATCCACTTCCACGAGGTCGGGATGGCGGACGCCCTCAGCGACATCGCCTCAGTGGCACTGCTCCTCGAAATGCTCGGTCCCGACCGCGTGGTGGCGAGCCGCCCCGAAGTCGGCGGCGGCTTCGTGCAGTGCGCGCACGGCACGTTGCCCGTGCCCGCCCCCGCCACGGCGACCATCCTTACGGGCGTGCCGTACACCTCCGGCGCGGCCGATTGCGAGCTGCTCACGCCCACGGGCGCGGCGCTGCTCGTCCATTTCGCGGACGCCTTCGGCCCGATGCCGCCGCTCGCGGTCGCGCGCACGGGACTCGGCCTCGGCCACCGCGAGGTGCCCGGGCGCCTGAACGGCGTGCGCGCGTTCATCGGCGAGGAGGCCGCGGTCTCCGCAGGCGGACCGAACGGACGCGTCGTGGAGCTGCGCGCGAACATCGACGACATGACGGGCGAGGACCTCGCGTTCGCGTGCGACCGCCTGCGCGCGGTCGGCGCGCTCGACGTGTCGCTTGCGCCCCTTGCGATGAAGAAGGGGCGTCCGGGCCATCTCCTGATCGTTCTCGCGCCGCCTGAGCAGGCGGACGCCCTGGCCGCGGCGATCCTGCGCGAGACCTCCACGTTCGGCGTGCGCCGCGTCGACTGCGCGCGCTACGAGCTTGCGCGCGAGATACGTCCCGGCGACATCCGCATGAAGGTCGGCCGCGGGTACGGCGTGGAGAAGTCGAAACCTGAATTCGCCGACCGCGCGGCACGCGCGCACGCCTGATGGAAGGAGAGCCTCCAGAAGCCGTCCCGGACGGCTCCATCTTCGACCGACTCGGCGTGCTCATGGGAGCCGATGCGGTGGACGCCTTCGCGCGTCTCCGCGTGGCCGTGTTCGGCGTGGGGGGCGTGGGCGGCTGGTGCGCCGAGTCGCTTGTGCGCAGCGGCGTGGGGCATCTCATGATCGTCGATTCCGACCGCGTGTGCGCCTCCAACGTGAACCGCCAGGTGATGGCGACTTCCCGCACAGTCGGACAGGTGAAGGTCGAGGCGCTGCGCGCGCGGTTGCTCGACATCAATCCGAACGCGGAAGTCTCCGCCGTGGCGCGCGTCTATTCGGCGGAGACCGCCGACACATTCGACCTCGGCGACTTCGACTACGTGGTCGACGCGATCGACAGCATGCGTGCGAAGGCGCATCTTATCAACTTCGTGACGCGGTTGGAACGCCCCACCCTCGTCTCCTCCCTGGGCGCGGCGCGGAAGACGGATCCGTTCCGCATCCGGAAATCCGAATTCTGGAAGGTGCGGGGGGACGGTCTTGCGCGCGCCCTCCGCCGGCGGTTCCGCCAGCTGGGCGAGTTTCCCGCGAAGAAATTCACGTGCGTGTGGAGCGACGAGCTGCCCGCGCCGCTCGGCACGGCGGGCGCCTTGGGTTCCGTCGTGCACGTCACGGCCATGTTCGGCTTCGCGCTCGCGGGGCTCGTGCTGCGGGAGGTGAGGACATGAGCGCCGTCATTCCCGTCGTCGATCCGACGAAGCCGCTCGCGTGTCCGGCGCTGTACGACCTGTCGCGTCCGCTCGAGGTGGAGGTGGGCTGCGGACGCGGACGCTTCCTCACGGGGCGCGCCGCGCGGATGCCGGACTGCGAGTTCCTCGGCGTGGAGCGCATGAAGGAGCGCGTGAACGTGTTCGGCGCGAAGGTGCGGCGCCTCGGCCTCGCGAACGCGCACGTGCTGCGCCTCGAGGCGCTCTACACGTTCCACTATCTGCTGCCCGCGCACCACGCGCGCCGCGTGTACGTGTTCTTCCCCGACCCCTGGCCGAAGCGGAAGCACCGTTCGCACAGGCTGTTCGGCCCGCTCTTTCTCAACGCGCTCTGGAAGCGCCTCGAGTTCGGCGGACGGCTCGAGTTCGCGACCGACCACGAGGAGTACTACCACGTGGTCGAGGACTGTTTCGCCGCCGACGCGCGGTTCCGCCGCGTCGAGCCGATGGAACGCGGACCCGAGGAATGGACCGAGTTCGAGACGATGTTCCGCGGGCAGGGCCTGCCCATCTACGCGGCGGCGTGGGAGGCGCTGGAGGCGGACGACGCGCCGCTCGCGCCGCTCACGATCGCGCCCGAGGACGAGCCGCGCGAGGGCGTCGTGCGCCGCGAGAGCCGTGGAAAGGAATGGAGGGAAGAACATGCTGACGGTGACTAAATCCATCAAGTTCGACGCGGCGCACGTCCTGACGAACCACCAGGGCCTCTGCAAGAACCTGCACGGCCACACGTACCGCGTGGAGGTGGGCGTGGCGCAGGCGCCGGACGACACGGCGGACATGGTGATCGACTTCAAGGACCTCAAACGCGCGGGCGAGGAGGCGATCCTCGCGCGCTTCGACCACGCGTTCATCTACGACAGCACCTCGCCGGGCGAAAGCGAGATCGCCGCCGTCGTGGAGAAGCACGGCATGCGCACGGCGGCGCTCCCGTTCCGCTCGACGGCCGAGAACCTCGCGCGCCACTTCTTCTCGCTTCTTGCGCCGTCCCTGCCCGGACTCCGCTTCATCCGCGTCTGGGAGACGCCCGAATCCTGCGCTGAATATTCAAAGGAGTAAATATGGCCACATTTCATCTCCACACGATCTTCTCGTCGCTCCAGGGCGAAGGCCGCAACGTCGGCCGCCCTGCGACGTTCGTGCGCTTCTCCGGCTGCAACCTCGCCTGCAAGTGGTGCGACACGCACAAGGACGAACGCATGTCCTGCACGGCCGAGGAGATCGTGAAGAAGGTCGGCGAGCACAGCAACAAGAGCGTGATCATCACGGGCGGCGAACCGACGGTCCAAAGGGATCTCGACGTGCTCGTGCGCGAGCTGAAGGACGCCGGGTACTGGGTGGCGCTCGAGACGAACGGCGTGCGCGCGCCGGCGTGTGCCGAGCTCTTCGACTACATCTCCGTGTCGCCCAAGCCGGACTACTTCTCGCGTTACATGGACAACCTCATGCTCCGCGAGGCCAACGAGGTGCGGATCGTGGCGACGACGGACGAGATCGTGGGCTTCTGCCGGAGCATGCGCGCGCGCATCAAGGCGACGGACTACTACATCTCGCCGCTCGAAACCGACGGCCGCATGCACTACCGTCGCGCCCTGAACCTGCTCATGAAGCTCAAGAAGACCATGCCCGACGTGATGCCTCCCTGGTCGCTCTCCATCCAGATGCACAAGGTCATCGGCATCCGGTGAGGGCGCGTCTCACCATCTCCGCCGTGGCGTTCGTCGCCGCGCTGGCCGCTCTGGCGATCGTCCATGCGCGTTGGATTTCGCGTGCGCCGCGCGACCCGCGTTTCGTGCGGTTCATGCGCCGGAACAACCTGCGCGCCAACGCGAACGAGGTGATTCCCGAACGCGGCTCGTCGCTGGACCGCCACGGCCAGCCGCTTGTTCTCGCCGAGGAGGGCTCCACCTTCCAGAAGGTCCTTGACGAGCTCCAGCTTGCGTCGGGCACGCCGACGACGCTGTCCATCGACGCCGACCTGCAGGCGAAGGCTGAGGCGCTGATGGAGGGGAAGCACGGCGCGGTCGTGGCGCTGGAGCCGACGACGGGGCGCATTCGCGCGCTCGTGAGCGCGCCGCATGCGGCGTACCTCAACCGTGCGATCAACGGTCTTTATCCCCCCGGATCGACCTTCAAGGTCTTCATGGCGGCGGCGGCGCTCTCGGCGGATGTCGATCCCGTGTTCGACTGTCCGGCCGCGGGATGGCGTCCCAATCGGTCGACGCCGCGAATCCGCGATGCGGAGGTGGCCGAGTTCGCGCGGCGGAAAAAGACTTGGAAGGGGTTCGGACGGATCGGGATGGGCGAGGCGCTGGTCCATTCCGCGAACACCTATTTCGCCCAGCTGGGAAGTGAGCTGGGCGCGGAACGGTTTGACGCCGCGGCCGCCGCCGCGCGTCTGCGGGATTCCGCGACGGTGCTGTCGGCCGACACGATCGCGCTGACCGGCGCCGGATGCAGCGTGCCCGAGGGCTTGTCCGAGGCCGCGCTCGCGCCCGTCGCGATCGGGCAGGGCTCGCTCCAGGTCACCCCGCTTGCGGTGGCGCTGTTGACGGCGGCGGTCGCGGATGACGGGCTGGTCCTTGCGCCGACGCTCTCCGAGACGGAGAAGCCCGTGTTGCGGGCGCGTCCGTTTACGCTCGCGGCAGCGCAGCGCGTGAAGAAGATGATGCGCGCGGCGGTGCGGCGCGGCACGGGCCGTCCGTGCGACGTGCCCGGCCTGAACGTGTGCGGCAAGACGGGCACGGCGCAGAGGGGGAAGGGCGCGGACCACGCCTGGTTTACCTGTTTTGCACCTGAGGCGTCGCCGCGCCTCGTCGTGACCGTGCTTGTGGAGGGCGGCGGCTTCGGGGCGAAGGCGGCCGCGCCCGTCGCCCGCGAGATTCTCCTGGAAGCGCAGCAATTGGGGTATTTCAAATGAGTGGACGCGACGGTTGGCTGTTCGCCGCTGTGTGCGCACTTGCGGCGTTGGGGTTCTTCCTGCAGATCCGCATCGCCGAGACGGTGCCGGGCGTCGGGTTCTTCCTGCCCTACGCACTTGGCTCCGTGTGCGGGATTGCCGCGATGTTCGTGTTCTCGGGCGAACGGGCGGACATACTACTGCGCGCGCGCTGGATCGCGCTCGGCGTGGCGCTCGCGCTTCTGGCGGCACTGCTCGTGTTTGGACGGCGCTATCGGGGCGGTCTCTATCTCCCCGGACGGCTCAACCCGTCCGAACTCGTGAAGCTCTGCATGGTCGTGTTCGCGGCGGGCACGCTGGCGGACGGGCGGGTCACGCCGCGGCGTCTGGCGGAGCTTGGGGCCGGATACGGCGCCGTGGCGCTCGCCGTGGCGGCGGCGAAAGATTTCGGGCTCCTCGCGCAGCTCGCCGCGACGGGCGCGGCCGTGCTTTTCGCGGCGTCGTGGTTCTGGGGATGCGCCGCGTTCGCGGGGCTGGCGTGCGGCGTGGCGTTCATGTTCATGCGGCCGACGGGACACCTCGCGACACGTCTTGCGGTGTGGCGCGATCCGCTTGCGGACGCGTCGGGCGCGGGATGGCAGACGCTTCAGGGACTGACGGCCGTCGTAAGCGGCGGCTGGTGGGGCGTGGGCACGAAGCTGGGAGACGTACGCAACGTGCCCATCGTGGCGAGCGATTTCGTGTACACGGCCCTTGCGGAGGAGTGGGGACTGGTCGGCTGTGCGGCCGTGCTCGCGCTCTACGGCGTCGTTTTCGTGCGCGGGCTGATGGCGTCCGCCCGCCTCGCGCGCGCCGAGAATGCGGGCGGCGCGTTGCTCGCGGCGGGGCTCGTGGCGAGCCTTGCCGTGCAGGTGCTGTTGAACATCGGCGGCGTGCTGAACGCCGTTCCGATGACCGGCATCCCGCTGCCGCTGCTCTCGCTCGGCGGCAGTTCGCTCGTGGTCACGCTCGTCTCGCTCGGCATCCTGCTCGGCCTTTCGCGCACCACCGAGGAAGATGACATGTCTCTGGCGGGAGATGCGTGCTCGTCTCGGCCGCGACGGGCGAGGCGTCCGTTGCCCCAGTCAAGGCGTGAAGGCAAGGCGCGGCCAGTCGGGAAGATAATCGGCGGTGCCCGGAACGACGGTTAGTCCGTCGACATCATCTTCGGGGCAGGAAGGTGCAAACTCGCCGCAAAACACGCGGAGGTACGGCATTTTTGCGCGCGCGGCGAGCCAGTCGTTCGGTCGGTTCGGAGCAAGCACGCGCACGTCGGTCAGGGCGGCGAGCCGCGCGAGCGCGTCGGTTCTGACATTCGCGGCCTGGCCGCACAGTACGAGGTGGCGTACGTCGTCCGGCACCGACGCGAGGTCATCGACGAAAGCATACGCCTTCCCTTGTCCCTCCGGCGTCTGGACAAAGCCGCGCAGGAGGCGTCCGAACGCGGGACCGCCCAGGACCGCCGGGTCGCAAACCGCCCAAGCCGACGGCGCACCCTTTCCGACAACGAGCCGCATGCCGTCATACGACCTCTGGATCGGCGGGGCGGCTGCCGGCCTGCACATGGTTCCGACCACGGCAATGGAACCCAGCAACAGGCAGCCGGCGAGCAGCGCCGCCGCACCTGCCATGACGCGCATGCGCGGTGTCGCTTCGCAGGCGAAAGTTTTGAACATCGGTACCGTCATGACGAGCGGAATCACCCACACACTCCACTCCTCCGCCACCGAACTGAAGAATGCCGCCGTGGCGAAACATGTCCAGATCGCAAGCGGAAGCGGATCGCCGCGTGTTCGTAGCCGGACGATTCCCAGCGTGAAGAGGAACGCGAATCCGCAGACGTAGAACAGACGGCCCGTCCACCCCAATTCGACGAGCCAGGTGAAGTGGCTGTTGACGAGCGTGCGGTAGCGCTCGTGCCGTTCGAGCGGCTGGTACCAGCCCATGAACGCGTCTCCCGACGCACCGAGTCCCCAGCCGCCGGGCGCGTCGACCATCATGGACGGGACGTTGCGCCAGACCACGAACCGGTTGCCGACCGAGGCGTCGGCGGACGGCGTGCTGCGCGCCATCCGTCCGGCGAACCCCATCCACGTCGCCGTTCCCGCCATCAGGAGCGCAACGAGAAGAATCGGCAGCCATCTTTGGAACTTGTGCGGTCCTTTCCACGACCCGACGAGCAGAATGAGCGCGCCGGCGAGGAAGGCGACCAGTCCGCCGCGTGAAAAGGTGTGGACCAGGGCGAATCCCGCCGTTGCGGCGAGCGCGCCGTAGCACCAGCGGCCACATCTGCGTAAAGTGCGAAAACAGGTCTGACCTGTTTTCGCACTTTGAAGGGACGATCCGAGGAGCACGACGAGGAGGCAGGCCAGTATGGTCGCAGCCTTGTTGGGATTGTCCAGGCCGAAGTCCCAGCGCGGAATGCCCTTGTAGAAGGTTGCGGCAAGGAGAGTCATTCGGCGATCCAGGCCTCGAGAAGGGGTTCTGGCAGGAGCATGCGGAACTCAACTGGCACGCAAAGGTAGTCGAACTTCGAGTAGACGGCCTGGTTGAAGATGTCCGCCACCGAGGGGGACGAGGAGAAGATGTCGGCCCAGTCGGGCATTGTGGGCTTGCCGCCGTTGAGCTTTGTGGCGCGTTCGTATTCCTTGAGCGCGTAGTCGAAACAGGCGAAGCCCAGGGCCGTGACTTTGGCATTGCCCTCGTGGCCGAGACCGGGGTAGGCCTTGTAGACGATCGGGTAGTACAGGTCGCGCGCCGCACGGAAGAACTTACGCGACCGCGCATAGCCTAGTTCGTTCTCTCCGGTGGTGACGCACCAGAGAAGCGAGGCGCCTTTCTTTACGGGGACGTCGAAGCTGCTTGCGATGTGGGCGTGCACGGCGAGGAAGCGTTCAGGACGACGCAACGCCAGGCGCTGGGCATACTGCGCCGCGCCCGACGAGCCCATCATGAGATAACCCGAAGGGGGCAGCCCATGGTTCTTGACGAAGTAGTTGATGCCCGCGTCCCATGCGTTGGCGACGAGGTCGAAGTCGGCGTCGACCTTCTTGGCTTCAGCCCGCGACAGTTCGTCCCAGTTGCGCGACGGGTCCCACAGCCGGTGCGCGCCCCATGCCACAACCGCGAGGTTACGCTGGGCGGCAAACAGGAGCGCGCGCTTGGGCGAGTGGCGCTCCGCCGTCCCGAGCAGTTGCGCGCGTACGTCACCTGGTTCCTTGGAAAGCAGACTCAAGCACAAAACCCCCTTGGCCTTCCCGTCTGAAGGCGGAAGAAGGTAGAGCGTCAGCTGCTCGTAGTTCTTGAGCTTTGTCTTGACGGTATGCTCAACCAATCCGGACGCAGGAGAACTCTCGGAGGAGTCTGCGGCTTGCGCCTCCTGCGCCCAGACGAGGAATAGGGCAATCGCCGCGCATGCGGCGAGCCGGATCACTCCACGTGGTCCTCTTTTCCGCCGGCGGACCTGCAGGCGGGCGGCGGGGTCTGGTCCTGACCCATGCGCGCGTTGGACTGGCAGGGGTTCGGCGGCTCGACCGTATCTTTCTTTGCGCCGTTGCCGTGGCACTGGTCGGCCTTGCCGTGCCCGTTGCACGGATTGCCGTTGTTGCCCGACCCTGGGCCATGCGTTCCGGCGACAAGCGCGAAATTGGCCAGCGTACCCGCCGCCAACAACGCCCCCGTGAACTTTCTGCGTGTCGTCATGTGTTTTGTGCTCCTTTCTTCTGGCCAGCTTCGCCGACCATGTCAAAATAGTATACTCCTTGTTGGACCCAAGCGCAAGTGTCTTTACACAGGCGCTGAACCATTGCGAACGTCCCGTTGGCGCGCGCGACCTCCCACGGACACGGTCCGCCGCAGACGCGGTACGCCCAGCAACCGGCGCATGTCTCCTTTGTCGCGGCTCGGTAGGCGCGCCAGAACGCCTTGCACCGCGATGTGTCGGGACCATCTTCCAGCCGTCCGAGCGACCACTTCTCCATGCCGACGAACCGATGGCACGGATAGAACGTGCCGTCCGGCGCCACGGCCATCGCGCCATGGCATGCGCCGCAACGGAGCGCGGGCACCTTTTCGGGGTGCTGTTCCTCTCCCTGGAACTCGCCGATCTCCTCGAAGGGGTCGTAGATGGGCGTGCGCCCGGCGGCGCGTTCCGCGGCCATCCACGGAATCACTTTCTCGCCCACGCACCGGCGGAAGGAGCGATCGTCCTCTTCGGTGAAGTCGCACGCGCTGGGGAAGGTGGGGTTGTACACGGGCCCCAGCACGACGCGCGACACGCCGAAATCAGAGAAGAACCGGATGAGCTCGAGGGCGTCGGGCGCGGGGTGGGACATCGTGCAGCGCGCCGTCACCCGCGCGCCGCGCGTCAGCAGCTTGCGGATGCCGGCGGACGCCAACGCGAAGGAGCCGCCGCCGGCGCGCGTGGGGCACTGTCCGTCGTGAAGGGGCTGCGGTCCGTCCAGGCTCACCATCAGGCCGAAGTTGTTCGCGATGATCAGATCGACCGTCTCGTCGTCCATCAGCGTCGCGTTCGTCGTGATGGAGTAACCTGCCTTCTGTCCGCGCGCGGCGGCCAGCTCGTTACAGCGCGCGACCACGCGCTTGATCACGGCCTTGTTGAGCAGCGGCTCGCCGCCGAAGAACGTGATGCGCACGCCCACCTTCGGGTCGGCTGCCGCGAACAGGCGGTCCACGGCGCGGAGGGCAGTTTCCTCCGGCATCAGGCCCTTGTCCGGCAGTTCGTCGCGGCAGACGCCGCAGTAACAGTAGCGGCAGGCGAGGTTGCAGCCCGACGCCACGGTCAGCACGAGAGTGTTGCACGGTCCCGAGAAACGTTTCTCCAGTTCGTCCTCGAACTCGGCGTCGTCCTTCACCGGCGGTTCCTCCGGTTCGAAGAAGCCCTCCGCCTCAAGCGCGGCCACGTCGTTCAGCACGCCTGTTTCGTCGGGATGGCGCAGGAGGAACTGCGACTCGGCTTCTTTCGCCGTGAGGTTCTCGCGCAGCGCCAGCAAGTCGTACGCCGCCGGGCTCACGCGGATGAACCGGCCGGACGCGAGATGGTAGACGAAGCTCGCGTCGCCCTCCCGGAACAGGTGGTAGGCCGTCATTTCAGCGGCACCTCTTTGCCGTCCTTGCGGCGGCGGAAGACCTTGCCGGACTCGTCGAACCACGCTTCGTCGGTTCCGGCGTCCTCTCCGGTGCGCGTGATCCGCCGGTAGACGACATGCCCGGCCTCGTTGTAGGTGTAGTCGGTGCGGACGCTTGAACCGTCGTCGCCCGTCTCCTTCGTCCACCGGACCCGGCGGTAGGCGAGCGGGCCTGAGGTGAAGACCTTGTACGCCCGGCTTGTTCCGTTGGTGAACTCCTGCGTGAACAGGCCGGTTTTCCGGTTCTGGGAGAAGGACTCGCGGCAGCCGTCCGCGCGGCGCCGGTCGAACGTCGGCACCTCCTCCTCGGCGTCTTCCTCTCCCTTCGTCTCGCCGATCGTGTAGAACCAGTCGCCGCACGAGAGGATCTTCCGCGTGCGCGGGTTCCATGTCCACCGCGTGCCGCCGGCCTCGAAAAACGCCTCTCCGTTTTCCCCGCCATACGCGAACGTCACGGTACCGGTGGGCGTTTGGAGGCTCGCAAGGCAGTTTTCCTGGGAAGAGATCGCCGCGGCTGATTCTCCCTGCGGTCCGAAGACGGTCGCGGGGCGGCAAACGGCGACCGTCTGGGATCGCCCGCCGTTGAATCGGAACACCGTGCGCTTTTCGGGCGACGTTTCGCGCACCACCTCCAGAACGGACTGTCCGCGCGAGGTGATGCCGACGGCCACGCGCCCGGAGTACTTGATGTTGAAGGAACCCTCCTCGCAGGACATGCTGACGAGCCGTCCCTGGCGGAAGGAGAACTCAGATTTCGGCCCGCCGTCGTGCGGGTCCGCCGTCACGCGGATGAGGTCGTCCTTGAGGACGGCCGTCCACGCGGGGCCGCCGGTCAGCACGTTGTCGTCGCCCTGCCCCGCCCGCACGAAGATGCGCACGTAGCCGTCGGGCTGGTAGAACGCCCAGCGGTTCACGTCGAGCGGCACGAAGCGCGATTCAAGCGCGGGCACGCTCCAGCCGAAGCCGAGAAGCGGCGAGCGAGCGGTGCGTCCCGACGACCAGACGGCGCAGATCGGCCAGTTCCCGGCCGTGCCGAGCGGCTGCACGTGCAGCGCCTCGCCGAACGCGCCCGTCCCCTCGTAGGGGCCGCGCAGGTCGTCAAGGCCGGAAAAGGGCAGACTCTCCCCCGCTGCGGGGGAAGGGACCAGCAAGGAAGATGCCACGGCAAAGAGAAATGTCGTTTTCCAAGTCACGGCGCAAATGATAGCAGAACATTCTCCCCGCGTCAATTCGCGATTCACACGAACCGCGATCCACGAACCGCGAACCACGAACCGCGAACCACGAACCGCGAACCGCG
>JAFRSR010000397.1 GCA_017427485.1 Kiritimatiellia bacterium | reverse complement strand
TTCGGCATCTGCCGCGTGGAGACGCGCTTGCTGGACGGCGGAAGAAAGAAGGTCGGCGAGCTGGTCCGCTACCGCTTCGACCGCGCGTCGCACAGGTTCGGTTCCGCCGAGGTCGTGCTGGGGACCGACGGCAAGCCGTACCGTCTGCCGGGCGGACGCATCATGTTCGCCGATCTGGACGGCGATGGCGTGGACGATCTCCTTTCAAGCCACCTGAACGTGGGGCGCGGCGGCACGACCGGCTGCAACGACGGCTTCCCGTGGCCGAAGAACGGGAACTGCCCGTGGACCGACGAGGAGACGCCCTACTCCGGCATCGGGCGCGGCTACGACGTGTTCGGGAACTGGATGGGCACGGAGAACATCGCGGAGGTCCACTGGGCGAAGGGAACGGTCGCGTCCGACGGCTCGCTGCGGTTCGGCGCGTCGCGTCCGGTGTACGTGGACATGCCCGACTTCCCGAACGTAAAGCGCGTGCTGACGTGGAAGATGTTCATGTCGATCATGGGCTTCACCGTCGTCGACGCGCCGTCCGGGCGGCATCTCGTCCTCTTCGGCGACATGAACCGCATCGCCTCGTTCCAGATCCGGCGCGTGACGGGCGGCGACGTGTACTGCGGCCTGCCGCAGCCGCTCCTCGCGGGCGGCTACACGGCACCGCACAACTACTGGATCCTGCATATCCAGGCGCTGGACTTCGACGGCGACGGACGCAAGGAACTGCTCCTCGACGGCAACCCCGGCACGGTCGGCATCCTGAAGGGCGTCGAGCCGGGCTCCTGGACCTCGGCGCGGGCGTTCATCCAAGGGGGCGCGATCTGCGGCGAGACGCTTTCAGCGCCGACGCGCTTTGACTGGGACCACGACGGCAAGTCCGATATCATCCTCACGGACGCCTCGGGCTGGATGACCTTCTGGGGCGGCACCGACGATCCGCTCGTCTACAAAGGCGCGCGCGCCTTCACCGTCGGCGGGAAGCCGTTCTGCCTGAAGGGCGGCGACAGCGGCTCCCTCCAGGGCAAGGTGGAGCGCGTGTGGGGCTACGTGAAGGTGATCGCTGGGACGTGGGGTGGCGCGGACGCAATTATCACCTCCGACATCCGCGGCGACCTGCTCCTGCACCGGCGCGCGTCCGGCGGCGATCCGCTCGCGCTCGCGCCCGCCGAGCCGTTCCGCCATCCCGACGGACGTCCGTTCAAGGTGGCGTGGCGGAGCCGTCCGGACTTCGTGCCGGCGGGTTTCGCGGGCGTGCCGCGCCAGTCGCTCCTTTTCATGGATCTCGACGGCGACGCCGCGCTCGCGGTTCCCGAGGCGGAGGGCTCGCTCGTCCTCGCCGAAGTGCGCAAGCTGAGTTTCGCGGACGGCTCGCACATCCGCCTCTGCGGCAAGAACGGCCTCTGGGGACGCGGGCATCTCGAACTCGTCGACTGGGACGGTGACGGCAAGGAGGACATCATCTTCGGTACGAACCAGTCCTGCCAGAAATACTTCTGCAAGAAGCGCATCAGGACCAACGCCACGCCGTTCCTCTACCGGAACGTGGGCTCACGCGAGAAGCCTCGCTTTGCCGAGCCCGTGCCGTTCTGCCTGGCGAAGAGCGGCAACCGCCTTGCGTTCGGCTGCCACAACGCGACGCCGTGGGTCACCGACCTCGACGGCGATGGCCGCCCCGACCTCCTCGTGAGCGCCGAGAACGGCAAGGTGTACGCCTTCCGCCACGACGAGATATTCGCCGGAAATCCATGATGAAGATGAACGTGCGAATTGCCAGTCTGGTTGCCGCTTGCGCGACGCTCATGTGCGCGTGGGGCGCGGAAAGTGTCGGAATCGTCGGCTTGCAGGTGGATCACCTGGCCGAGCCGCGGCATGTCGGCGCGCAGCCGTCGTTCGGCTGGCGGATGGAGACGCCGCGCGCGGGGGCGCGTCAGGTGGCGTACCGCGTGAAGGTGGCGCGCACGGCGCGGAACGCGCCGCAGGAACTCGCGTGGGACTCGGGCGAGGTCGCGGACGGGCGTTCCGTGGGAATCGCTTACGCGGGGAATCCGCTCGAATCGGCGCGGCGGTATGTCTGGACGGTGACTGTGAAAGATGAACTGGGGTGTTGGACAGAATCCGCCCCCGCGCACTTCTCCACAGGCCTTCTTGCGGAGGACGATTGGAAGGGCTCGGACTGGATCGCGCCACAAATACACGCGACACATGGTAGGGCGCGCACCCCGTGCGCGCCGCCCGACGGCGCGTACGCGCTCAGGACGGGGTGCTTCCGCCGTACGCTGGTCAATCCGAAAAGAGTCGTGGATGCGTGGTGGTGCGTCACGGCGGCCGGCGTGTTCGAAGTCTACGCGAATGGACAGGCGGTCACGGATGAATTCCTGAAGCCCGGCTACACGCACCCGCTGAAGGTGCGTCAGGCGTGCACGTACGACGTAACGGACTGGCTCGATTGTCGCGCCGGCGCGACCAACGTGTTGGGCGCGGTCGTGTCCCCCAGCTGGAGCCGCGACAAGATCTCGTGCCGCAACCGTCCCGGACGCCGCTACGATCCCTCCCTCGCGCCGACGCTGCGCGCCGTCCTGATCCTGCGACATGCGGACGGAACGGAGACGCGCGTGGCGACGGACCGGGACTGGCGGGCGGCGATGGACTGTTATCCCGTCCGCACGTCCGGCATCTACGAGGGAGAGGTCGTGGATGCACGCACGAGTCTCGGTTGGCTGTCCGGTCACGAGCCGGACTGGCCGTGCGCCATTTTGCGAAACGCGGAGTTTCCGGGAACCCTGCGCAACTTCCGAGGACCACCCGTCACGTTGCGCGCCGATCTCGCGATGCGTCCTGTCTCCGCCTACGTGGTGGACGGCGCGACGGGCGCGTCGACGGACCGCCACGGCACGGCGCGGATCGCGCGGCGCTACGCATGTGGAAACCGGGAGCTGATGCGCGTGGAGCCCGGCGAGATGCTCGTGCTCGATTTCGGACAGAACGCCTCCGCCGTGCCGGAGTTCGTGTTCGAGGCGAAGGAAGGCGCGAACGTGGAGATCCGGCACGCCGAGATGCTGAACGACGGCGACGGGCAGAAGTCGCGCGGCAACGACGGGTCCGGCGGCACGCCGTACCTCTCGAACCTGCGTACGAGCTATGCGGGCGTGAAGTACGTCTGCCGCGGCGGCGGCCCGGAGCGGTATCGTCCCGCGTTCACCTTCTTCGGCTACCGCTACGTGCGCGTGACGGCGGACGCGCCGATCACGGTGCATGCGGCGCGGAGCATTCCTGTGACGTCTGTGGGGAAGGGTTGCGACACGGGCACGTTCGAGACGGACAACCCGCGCGTCAACCGACTCTTCCAGAACTGCCGCTGGGGCATGTACTCGAACTACCTGAGCATCCCGACGGACTGCCCGCAGCGCGACGAACGCGCGGGCTGGACGGCCGACACGCAGGTGTTCGCGCCCGCCGCGGCGTATCTGGCCGACACATACGCCTTTCTCGCGAAGTGGATGGCCGACATGTGCGACAGCCAGGGGGCGGACGGCTGCTATCCGTGGGTGGCGCCGGAGAACGCCGTGAACGGCTACACCATCGGCTGGACGGACGCAGGCGTGGTCGTGCCGTACGTCCTGTGGCGCCAGTTCGGCGACACGGCGGTGATCCGCGAGAACTGGGAGTCGATGGCCCGCTACATGGCGTACGTGGCCGAGAAGGGCGCGCGCGCCCCGCAGCCGTTCGGCGACTGGCTTTCCTACGAATACGGCGCGGACATGGAATGGCTCAAGCCCACGCGTGTGAAGCAGCAGCTGCCGCGCAAGCGGTTTCTTTCCTTTGCCTACCGCGTCTGGACGGATCGGATGATGGCGGAGATGGCGGGAGCCATCGGCGATGCGCCCGGCGTCGCGCGCTACCGTGCGCGGGAACAGGCGGACGCGGCGGCGTTCCGTGCGGCGTGCCTCGCGCCCGACGGCACGATCCTGCCGGAGTGTGGCGGACAGTGCAGCGCGCTGTACGCGTTGTACCTCGACCTCCTGCCGAACGCACAGGCGAAGGAAAAGACGCGCGCCGCTCTGCGCGCGGATTTCCGCGCGCACGGCAACTGCCTGCAGACGGGTTTCCTCGGGACGGCGATCCTGCTCGACGCCGTCTTGCGCGGACTGGGCGATCCCGAACTCGCCTACACGCTGCTCCTTCAAGACAAGAATCCCTCGTGGCTATATTCCGTCGACCAAGGTGCGACGACGATCTGGGAACGCTGGAACTCCTACACGAAGGAGGGCGGATTCGGTCCGGTGGCGATGAACTCGTTCAACCACTACGCCTACGGGGCGGTGGCCGCGTGGATGTTCTCGGCGATGGCCGGCATCCGCGACGATCCCGCCGCGCCGGGCTTCCGGCATTTCGTGCTTGCGCCCGTTCCCGACAGGCGCATCGGCTCGGTCAAGGCGTCGTTCCGCTCGCCCTACGGCGAGATCCGCAGCGCGTGGAAATACGGTCCGAACGGAACGTGGGAATGGACGTTCACGGTTCCGCCCAATACGACGGCAACGGTGATCGCGCCCAGTGGCACGCCGAAGGAATACGCTTCCGGCACGCACACGCTTCGCTGTGCGGAAAAAGGTGAGTTCGTCGCGCCGCCGGTAACGGGACACGTGCACGCGTCGACGATCGTGCCGTTGAAGGGGGAAGGTGAGTATCTGGCGGCGTGGTTCGAGGGCTCGAAGGAGAGCGCGAGGGACGTGGCGATCCGGGGCTCGCGGCGAATCGGCGGCAAATGGGAGCCGGTGCGGACGTTCGCGAAGGTCAACCCAGAGTCGCCGCACTGGAACCCGGTGCTGCGTCGGGCGGACGACGGGCGCATCGAGCTGTTCTTCAAGGTGGGGCGCAACTGCGCGGACTGGCGCACCTACGTGCAGGAGAGCCGCGACGAGGGCAAGACGTGGAGCGCGGCGCGGGAGCTCGTCCCCGGCGACGTCTGGGGCGGACGCGGCCCCGTCAAGAACAAGTGCCTCAAGCTGAAGAACGGCCGGTGGCTCGCGCCGGCGTCGCGCGAGTTTGATCCGGCGGACCAATGGAAGCTGGAAACGCTGTGGCGCGCGTTCGTGGATATTTCGGACGACGACGGCAAATCGTGGCGCGCCTCGGCTCCGTTCCCCGTGCCGGCCGACGCGCCCGCGCGGGGGAAGCGTCCGTTCGGCGTGATCCAGCCGGCGCTGTGGGAGGACGAGCAAGGCGTCCATGCCCTGATGCGCGCGACCGACGGCTGGATATGGCGGACGGACTCGACGGACAATGGCGAGACGTGGAAGGAGTGCCGCCGCACCTCGCTTGAAAACATCAACTCGGGGCTCGACTGCGTCCGCGCGTCCGACGGACGGCTCTATCTGGCGATGAACGGACCCAGCAACGGGAAGGGATGGGGAACGCGCAACCATCTGGAGGTGAAGGCGTCCGAGGACGGCGGCGAGACGTGGCGCACGTTTGCCGTGCTGGCCGACGACGGCCCGAAGCAGCCCGACGGGCGGAACACGGAGTTCTCCTATCCGGCGATCATCGAGCCGCGCCCCGGCACCTTGGCGATCACCTTCACTTGGAACCGCCGCCAGATACGGTTCGTGGAAATGAAGTTGCCGTCTCCATAGGTGTTGTGATAAACTGGGGCGGTTGTTGTAGAAGAACAGAGACACCGATGGTGAGAATGGAGAACAAATGAATATGCGAATTGTCGCTTTTGCGGTTGCCGGCGGCTTGATGTTGTCGGCGGGGGCGTTCCAGCGGACAAGCAAGGCCAATTGCGATTTTCGCGAGGCCTTCTCGAAATCGATCGACTGGGACGGCACGTTGCAGTTCAACTCGAGTTCGACATACGATGCCAATCTCGGCGGCCTCAGCACGGGATATTACACGCTATCGTCCGACCTCGTGACAGGACGGATTGTAATGGACAATGGTGTCAAGACGACAGTGTTCGACCTCGGTGAAGGCCGTACGATGACACTGATCGGTGTGAGTTCGTCGCATGCTATTGCGGCGACTGGTCCCGGGTCCGGCGGAACTGTTCAGTTAAAGAGCGGAACGATCCTTCTGCCGGCCACCTACACCGGCGTAACGACCTATCCCTATTTGTCATTGCCGCGTTCGAGCGCTTCCACGGACTCGTACGGACACGATTTGACGTTCATCGTGGGCGGCGGCTCGACGGCGGCCTTGTTTGATCTGGGGGGCGTGAACCTGCACTGGGGCACGAACAACTGGCTCGTTGTCACGAACAACGGGTGTGTCGCGGTGAAAGGGAGCGGGACGCTTCTGGCCGATTCCAACGGACACGCCACCGCCACGCGCAACGGCATCCGTGTGACGGACGGGGGCGTATATTCGAATTCGCAGGTCGGCGTGGTGTTGCCGTTCGAGCTTTTTGGAAAGGCGAACAGCACGGGGAACGTGTTCGAGGTCACGAACGGCGGACGCTTGGAGGGCTGGGAACGGTTCGACTTGAAGGCAAGCGCTGGAAACATGCTAGCGTTTCGCGGAGCCGCCACGCATCAGATTTTCAACGTGACGAACAAAAATTCGACGTGTGCCATCCGCGGCACGGGAACACGTCTCGAGGTGACAGACGGGGCCGTATTGGACATCCTGAGCGGGGAATTCAAACGCGGGCGAATCTGGCTGGGGCTTGGTGAAGGCCAGTGCTCAAACGTGCTTCACGTGGCCGGTGCGGGTTCGCGTTTTACGTGCGCGGCTACGGACGGATGCCTGGTCGGGCAGTCATGTTCGGAGGGCAATCGCGTGGAGGTGTGCGACGGCGCGGAAGTCTCCATGCCGAATACGCACATCGGTCAGGGCGGAACGCCCGCGAAACCTGCGAAGGGGAACGTGGTGCGCGTGGCGACGGGCGGTACGTTCACGGATTCGCAGACGCTTCAGGTGGGGTTCGGCGCGGAGAACCCGGCAACGAACGGGCAGGCCTGCTCCAACCGGCTTGAGGTCGCGTCGGGCGGCGTCGTGAACGCGGGGACGCTTCAGATCGGGCAGGCGACGAACTCGTGGGGCAACGTGGTAGACGTGGCCGACGGCACGGTGAACGTGAACAACAACCTCATCTTCGGCAAGTGGGGGCACGACAACCGGATGCGGGTGCATGACGGCGGAAAGGTGACGGTGGGCGGCACGTTCAAGTGGGGGCTGAACGAGAGCGGCGTCGCGTCGAACAACGTGATGGAGGTGTTGTCGGGCGGCGAGGTGGTCGCCAAGGAGTTCATCCCCTACGGCACGAACCACACGCTCGTTGTCTCGAACGGCACGATTCGGACGACGAATGCAAAAGCCAACGGCATTCAACTGCCATGGTACAACAACGACCGCGACTGGGACTTCACGCTGGAGGTGGCCGGTACGAACCCCGTGCTGCGCGCGGAAGGGACGCCGTCCTCCGCGTACGTCTTTGCCATTCGGCGCGGGGCGAAGGTGCTGTTCCGCGTGCCGCGCACCGGATACGTGGAACCGCCGCTGCAGGCGCCGAACGGGAAGTTCGGCATCTTCGACGACGACAATGGCAATTTCCCCGATCTGCGGTTTGACGTGTCGGCGTGCGGGATGCATCCAGTCCGCACTGTAATCGCAGAGGGCAATCCGTTGTGGGTCAAGCCCAGCACGCTGTCCCTGATGCAGGCCAACCTGCCCGAGAACTGCAAGCTGAAGGTGGCGGACGACAAGTTGATCCTTACGGTCAACGAGTTCGGAACCCAGATCATCTTCCGATAGAGAGGGAAGCTACGACATGAAAACATACAGCTTTGGAATCTTGGTGTGCGCCGCGCTGGCGGCGCTTTGCTCGCATGCGGAGAATCCGAACAAGATCCGGCCGCTGGCGAACGATTTCGTCGTCGTGTGCAAGTCGCCGGACCCTCAGCGCGTCTACTGCTTTACGCCGGGGATCTGCCGGTTGCCGTCCGGACGCCTCGTGGCCACGTGCGACCTCGGCGGACCGGGCGTCAAGGGACCGCGCGGGCGGATCTTCGTCTCGGACGACAAGGGCAAGACATGGCGGAAGACGGGCGAGTTTCCCATGAGCCACGCGCGGCCGTTCCTGGCGGGCGGCAAGCTGTACATCCTCGGGCATTCCGGCGACCTCGGCGTGCTGCGCTCGGAGGACGGCGGCGAGACGTGGGGCGAGACGGCGATGCTGACGCAGGGCGAGAAGTGGCACCAGAGCGCGTGCAACGTGTGGTACGCGAAGGGGAACGTCTATCTCGTGATGGAGCGGCGCGTCCCGTCCCCGGACGGACGCAAGTTCGGCTGGGCGGTCAACCGGATCGAGCCGATCCTGATGCGCGCGAAGGAGACGGACGACCTCACGAAGCGCGCAAGCTGGACGTTCGCCGAGTCGTTCTGCTTCGACTCGATCTTCGGCGGCAATCCCGACCCCGAGCTGGACTACGTGGGCATTCCGTGGTACACGGCGTTCACGGCCTACAGCACGCGTACGGACAAGGGCTGGAAGGTGAACGTGCCGAAGGGCGTCGCCCGGTCGCAGCCGATCGGCTGGCTCGAGACGAACGTGGTGCAGTTCATGGACCCGAACCACGTGTGGTACGACCCCTCGGGCAACACGTTCCACCTCTTCATGCGCGCCAACACGGGGGGCGCCGGATACGCGGCGATGGCGAAGGTGGTGGAGAATCCCGACGGCACGATGAAGACGTCGCTTGAATGCGCGCCGTCCGGACGCAAGATGCTGTTCCTGCCGTTCCCCGGCGGACAGATGCGCTTCCACGTGCTGTGGGACGAGAAGACGAAGCTCTACTGGTTGCTCTCCACTCAGGCCACCGACACGCTCTGCCGCCACGACCGTCTGCCGGCGCGGCGCTACAACCTGCCGTACGACGAGCGGCAGCGCATGCAGCTTTCCTTCTCGCGCAACATGGTGGACTGGTGCTTCGCGGGCCTGGTGGCGGCGGGCGCGACCGTGCCGGAGTCACGGCACTACGCGTCGATGGCGATCGACGGCGACGACCTCGTGGTGCTTTCGCGTTCCGGCACGCCGCAGGCCAAGTCGCCGCATAACGGCGACATGATCACGTTCCACCGGATCAGCGACTTCCGCTCGCTCGTCTATTGACGGTGGACTCGCCGATTGAAGAAGATGTGAAGAAAGGTAAAAACATGAGAAAAGAAATCCTGCTGGCATTTGGCGCCGCTCTTTCGTTTGCCGCGTTTCCAGCGCCGCGCGCGCCGCTGGCACCGGGCGCGGTGCCGCCCAAGCCGTGGCTTGTGATCAACGAGGACAACGACCGCTACTTCAAGCGCGCCGACCTCCCCGGCAACATCGAGAAGACCACCGCCGAGGCGTGCGAAAAGTACCTCGACACGGTGCTGGACGGCGGGAAGGTGACGCACTTCTTCATGTGCGTGTGCGGGCAGCGCGCGAGCTACGACTCGAAGGCCTGGGAGCCGATCTGGAAGGGACTGGACGGCGTGGAGGTGGACGGTTCGCCCGCCACGAACAACCTCTGGTGCATCAACGCGAAGAAGATGAACGACGCGGGCATCGATCCCTACGCCATCTGGACGCGCCGCTGCCGCGAGAAGGGCGTTTCGCCGTGGATCTCCATGCGCATGAACGACGTCCACTTCTGCCACGTCACGAACTACTTCCGCACGGAGTCGTTCTGGACCGAACACCCGGAGCTCCACATCAAGCGCCCCGAGCAGAAGCCGAGCTGGAACGAGCACGCGTTCAACTACAAATACGCGAAGGTGCGTCGGCACGCCTACGCGATGGTGGACGAGATCCTCGACCGCTGGGACGCCGACGGCATCGAGCTGGACTGGCTCCGCTTTCCGAACAACCTGACGCTCGGCAAGGAAGAGGAACTCTCGCACGTCCTGACCGATTTCATGCGCGAGGCGCGGAAGCGCGCCAACGCGGCGGCGAAGCGGCGCGGGCATCCCGTGCGGATCGCGACGCGCATCCCCACGGTCTACGCCGTGGCGCGCCACCTCGGCTACGATCCCGAGACGTGGGCGAAGGAGGGGCTTGTGGACATCATCACGGTGTGCAACGCCTACTCCGCGTCGAACTTCGACTTCGACATCGCGGACTGGCAGGCGCGTATCCGCCGCGCGAACCCGTCGGTCACCGTCCTGCCGGGCACGGACATTCCGTTTGCCTGCATGCCCGCGAACGAGTCCTTCAAGCTGATGGCGAACGGCGAGAACATGCCCGTGCGCCGCGGCTGGTGCGCCGTGCACGCGAACCCGGAGGGATTCTACTTCTTCAACGTTCCCTATCTCGACGCGGCGGCGCGCAACGAAATCTACTCGCGCTCGCTCCAGCCGGAGCGGTTGGAACGGCTCTCGCGCCGGTTCATCGTCTCGTACCACGACATCGCCGCGAAGGGCAAGTGCCGGCCACGCCAGCTGCCCGTCACGCTCGACCGTCCGCGCACGCTCGTGACGCGCGCGGCACGCGGGAAGAATGACGCGTTTGCCTACGTGGTGGCGGGTTTCGCCGGCGCAAATCCGCGGTTGCCGCCGTCGGTGACGCTCAACGGCGTCGCCGCCGTCGGCGACCCCGAGCGTCTTTCCAACGCGCGGCCCTACGGCGGCGGACTCGCGAAAAGCGCCGTGCGCTGGATGTTCCCCGGTTGCGCGCTCAAGCCGGGCGAGAACGAGATCGGTTTTTCCGCCAACCCCGACGGCAAGGCGCAGATCGTATGGTGCGAGATCGCGTTGCCGGAGCCGGGCAAGACGCCCCGCGACTTCGAGCGGATGCCCTACAATAACCCCGGAGCAACGAGCTTCCTCGGCGTGGGCCTCTGGGCGTGGCCGATGGCGTTTGACTACGACGGCGACGGTGACCTGGACCTGGTGGTGAGCTGTCCCGACACGCCGTACAACGGCACGTACTTCTTTGAGAACGCGACGCCGAAGGGCGAGAAGAACGCGAAGCCCGTCTTCAAGAAGGCGAAGCGGCTCGGCAAGGGATATGGCAACACGGTTGTGACGTCCTACAGGGGGAAGCCCGTCGTGACGCGTCCTGGCTACGCGGTCTGGAACCCGCAGGCCGACATCTGCGGCGAGGCGACTCCCGTGAAGGGGTTGCCGCCGAACGTCCATCCGAACAAGGTGCGCGGCAACACGTGGCGGTTCGTGGACTGGGACGGCGACGGCGCGGAGGACATTCTCGTGGGCGTGGGCGACTGGACAGACTACGGCTGGGCGAACGCCTACGACGCGCACGGCAGCTGGACGAATGGTCCGCTGCGCGGCCTCGTCTACCTCTGCCGCCACGTCAAGGGCGAGGGGCCGGACGCGGAGTACGCGCCCGCCGAAAAGGTACTACTCGCGGACGGCACGCCGCTCGAGGTGTTCGGCAACCCGATGCCGATGGCGGCGGACTGGGACGGCGACGGCGACCTCGACCTCCTCTGCGGCTCGTTCATGGACGACTTCACGTTCTTCGAGAATGTCGGCACGCGCGCCGCGCCGCGGTTCGCGGCAGGCCGCAAGCTGATGGCGGCGGACGGAAAGAAGCTCGCGATGGACTTGCAGATGATCACGCCGTCCGCCGTGGACTGGGACGGCGACGGCCGGCTCGACATCATCTGCGGCGACGAGGACGGGCGCGTGGCGTTCATCCGCAACACGGGGCGTCTGGAGAAGGGGATGCCCGTCTTCGAGAAGCCGTACTACTTCCGTCAGGAGGCGGACTGCGTGAAGTTTGGCGCGCTCGCCACGCCATTCGCGTGCGACTGGGACGGCGACGGCGACTGGGACGTGATCGCGGGCAATTCGGCCGGCTACATCGCCTTCATCGAGAACCTGTCGGGACCGGGTGTGGCGAAGCCGCGCTGGGCCGAGCCGAAGTTGCTCTCGGCGGGCGGCCAGACGATCCGCATCCAGGCCGGGGCGAACGGGTCAATTCAGGGCCCGTGCGAGGCGAAGTGGGGCTACACGGTGCTGTCGGTGGCAGACTGGGACGGCGACGGGCATCTCGACATCGTGTGCAACTCCATCTTCGGCGACGTGATCTGGTACCGCAACCCGGGATGCAAGGGCACGCTCGACCTTGAGCCGGCGCGTTCGGTGGAGGTGGAGTGGGACGGCGCGCAGCCCGCGCTCGCGTGGGGCTGGCGCAAGCCGCAGGGCAAGGCGCTCCTCACGCAGTGGCGCACGTCGCCTGTCGCGATCGACTGGGACAAGGACGGCCTCACGGACCTCGTGATGCTCGACCAGGAGGGCTACCTCTGCCTCTTCAAACGGGCGCGCGGGGCGGACGGACGACTCGTCCTCCTCGCACCGCGCCGCGTGTTCGCGGACGGCAAGGGCAACCTCTACCGCTTTTCGGACAAGACGGCGGGCGCAAGCGGGCGGCGGAAGCTCTGTTTCGTGGACTGGGACTGCGACGGCAAGCTCGACATCGCGATCAACGACCGCAACGCCTTTCTCTACAAGCAGCTCGGCCTGCGTCCCGAGGGCGTGTGGCGCTTCCGCAACGCGTGGCTCATGGGCGAGAAGCGTCTGCAGGGCCACACGAGCTGCCCCACGTGGACCGACTTCGACGGCGACGGGCTTCCCGAGCTCCTCGTCGGCGCGGAGGACGGCTATTTCTACACGCTCGCGAACCCCGTGGCGGAGACGCGTCGGTAGGTGCGGCGCGTCATTCGGTGACGACGATCTTGCCGACGGGATAGCGGCGGTCCTGTCCGCCCTTGAGCGGGAGGGCGAGGCGCGGCGTGCCGTCGGGGTCGCCGAGCGACGCGCAGAGCGTGTAGGTGCCGGGCGTCAGCGTGGGCACGCGCGTGTCGGTGGCGTAGTTGCCGATCTTGTTGTGGACCGTGTAGACCCACACGCCGTCGTTGATCTGCGGGATCTCGCCCGTCCAGCCGAACGTGCAGGCGGTCGCGCGCGACACGGGATGCTCCGTGCCGCCGACCGCCGGAAGGGCGTCCGCGAAGTCATAGGAGTCGTCCGTGGAGACCCACGCCACGCGGCCCTTGTCGTCCACGAGCGACCAGGCGAGCGTGGCGCCCTTGTAGCGTCGGGCGACGCCGACGTTGACCCATGTGGACTTGACCGTCACGGGCTGGCCGAGCTTGACCGTCTCGGGGTAGTCCACCTCGCGCAGCTCGAAGCGGTAGCCGATCCGGCGCGCGGCGCGCGCGTAGGCGTCCTTCGAGTTGTCGTAGATCTCCTTCGGCCAGCCGTGCAGGGAGAGCCAGGTGGCGTGGTAGGCCTCGACGGACTCGACGAGTTTCTCGTCGCTCCAGGCGCCGCGGTCGCGCGAGAGGTTGTAGTGCTCGTGCTCCACGAAGACAGGTGCGGCGGGGGCGAAGTAATCGGCCCAGTTCGCGTGGAACCACCAGGGGTGCTGCTTGAGGCGCGCGGGAACCATGCTGGAGGTGAAGACGAGGATCGAGTCGTCGCGGAAGCCGAAGCCGAGGTCATGCGCCTGCTTCATGAGAGGGACCTCCGCCGCAGGACGCGGATCCGACGAACCGGCCTGGTCGTCGATGCAGAGCAGCGTCGTGTTGGGGAACAGGCGTCTGTGGAGCTCGTAGTGGAGATGGAACGCCTCGCGCGGGTCGCGTCCCTGCGCCTTCATCTCGCGTTCGTAGGCGCGGGTGTGTCCCTCGCCCCACATGCCGATCGTCCCGATGTCCATGAACGCCACAGAGGGCTTGCCGTCGTAGCGGCGCGCCATGGCCTTGAGGAAGTTCTCCAGCTTCTTGAGGAACACGGGGTCGCCGTAGTCCGGTTCCCAGATGTCGGTTTCGGCTCCCGGCGGGTCCTTGCCGTAGATCTTCTGCATCTTCATCTTGAAGAACCAGCCCTTGGCGCCAGCGTCCTTGACCCATTCCGGCGTCGCGTAGGTGTAGCGCGACTCGCAGCACGTGACGCGAAAGCCGATCTGCTTGCCGGCCGCGATCCACGGGGCGGCGTAGCTGTCGATGATGTCCCAGCGGTACTGTCCCTCCTGCGGCTCCAGGAGGCACCACGGCAGGCGGAAGTAGATCGTGGAGACGCCGGGGAACCAGTCGAGCACGTCGCCGCGCTCCTGCAGCTGGCCGTACGCCCACTGCCGGTTCGAGTAGTGGAACATCACGAGTCCCATGTCGGGGTTGACGAGGATGTCGTCCGTGTTTTCGGGCCGCACGATGGCGGCCTGCGCCGCGTAGCAGGCGGCGAATGCGGCGGCGGAGAGAATCTTCTTGTTCATGGTTTTTCCTTTCGCGTGCTCCTATTCTACCATAATTCACATGATTGCGCGCGGGCATAAATCCGCAAAATATGGTAGAATGTACGCCATGACAAACGCAAGCAAACGGACATGGAGAGGACCGAGAGGTGATGAATGACGCCGAAATGCCCGACGCTGAGGCCCTGCGCGCCGACCGCACGCTTTTCAGCTCGCTTTTGAAGCACATCGTCCAGGTTGCTCCCAACGAGGATCCCACCGACTTCGTCCTTGCCTCCATCGGGCGGAACGTGGGGGCGGATCGCTGCTACGTCTACCGGTTCTGGGAACCCGGCAAGTCCTCCATGTGCACCAACACGCATGAGTGGTGCGCCGAGGGTGTCAAGCCGGAGATCGGCGGGCAACAGACGTGCAACCTCGCGGACCTCGTCGAGTTCAACGCCTGCATCATGTCCGGGCGGGACTTCCTCTTTACGGACATCGACGCCATCGACGCCGGCTCGCGCGAATGGCTCGCGCCGCAGGGCATCCAGTCGCTGATCGCCACGCCGCTCGTGGGGGAGAACGGCACGATCTGCGGGTTCGCGGGATTCGACTTCGTCAAGGCGCCCTGCGAGGAGTTCACGGACCGCATCGTCTTCAACATCCACGAGGCGGCGGATCTCCTCCTCAACTGCCAGAGGCTGCACGAAGGCGACCTGGTGCTTCTGGATGTCGCGCAGCGGAAGAATGAGTACGAGGCGAACGAGCGCGAGCTCGAGCGCGCGCTGATCGCACTCCAGAAGGACGCGCGCACAATGCGTCCCAAACAGATGCTGGAGATTGTGCTGAACCGCCTCGACGCCGACATCTGCTACATGGTACAGGGCATACGTCCGGAGGGCGGCGGGATCGTGTTCTCCGATCATGCCCTGGTACGCGGAGGCTGGACGAATACGCGGAACTGGATAATCGACCCGGAGTTGGGGCGAGCCTTCAACATGCGGCTTACGAGCAGTTCGGTCGTCACGTTTCGCGAGGACGAAATCGCCTGGTTGAAGGCCAACATCGAGCAGGACGAATCGCCGTCCGGCTTCGCGGAGCAGCTGAAGGTCGTCCATTCGGTGGGCGTTCGCCATGAGGGTGGGCTCGTGGGCGTGCTGTGCGTGGGCTATTCCGAAGAATGTCAGATGTCGACGCCCCTGATCGACTTTCTGCGGCGCGCGGCCCTCGTCATCGTGTCGTCGCTCGAAAGGATATCGACCTACCACGACCTCACCGTCGCGCTGAACGTCGCCAGCCTCAAGGCCGAAGTCGTGGAGTTCATCTTCAAGCACCAGGACTACGATGAGATCAGGGAATTCATCGGCTCCAAGGTTTGCGAAATCACTGGGGCGCAGCATCTCATGCTGTGCGCCGACGACGGTTCGCGCAGCGATTGGTTCGGCGAGGACGCGCCGGACTGCTGCCGCGACTGCACGAAGGCGTCCGCCGGCAACAGGAAGCAGCTGCCGCAGGAATTCTTCGCCGAAAGCGAGGTGTTGGTTTTCCGGGAGGGGGAGCCGTTGCCGGACATGAATCGGCCACCGTATTGCCAGATGACGTCATCAGCCGTCGCGCAGTTCAAGAAAGGCGATGGCTGGTGGCGGATGGTGGCCGACTATACGAAGCCGCACAAACACAACATGGACATGGTCGCGCACGGTCTCCGCACCGCGTTGGAGTTCTTGGCCATCGCGTATGACAGGGAACGCCGCGAGAAGACGATCGCGCGGATGCAGGAGCACCAGCGGTTTCGCGCCGACCTTCTTACCTACGCGCTCTCGAAGGACGACCCGCCGGGGTTGATCGATCGGATGCTGCATCGGCTCCTTGAACTGACAGCATGTGACTACATCGCGATCCATACCCTTGAAGGCGACCATCGCCTGCTCTATCCCGGGGGAGAGCTGGAAAACTGCCCTGAGCGCTGCAGGGAGTGTTCGTTCTACAAGTTCGAGATTCCGCCCATCGCAGATGCCGACCACATCATCGAGCTTGTCGACGCGGAGGGGCAGTCCCTGGTGCCGCTTTCGCCGATCTGTCCCGCGAAATCGCTGGAGGTCGTTGTCGTGTATTGCGAGGGGAAGCTCTGGGGCGGCATCGCGCTCCACTACCTGAACAAGCAGCGCAAGATCTCGGAAGACGACCGGCAGACGCTCAAGATCGCCGCCAACGTGCTGACGCTGGCCCTTGAGCGGCATGCCGCCGCCGTCCGCCTGGAAACCGAACGCGACCGGGTGGTGGAGGCCGAGAAGACGCGAAGCTACTTCTTCTCGGCCGTCTCGCATGACATCCGCACGCCGCTCAATGCCATCATCGGCTTCTCGGAGCTTCTGCAGGCCGGCGATGTTCCGCCGGAGGATGCGAAGCAGGCACTCAACATGATCGTGTCGAGCGGCAAGATGCTCCTGCAGCTCGTGAATGACGTGCTCGACCTCTCGAAGATGGACCTTGGGAAGCTCTCGTTCAGCCTTGAGCCGGTGGATGTGGGCGAACTCCTGCGCGAAGTCGTGCCGGCGTTCCAGACGATGATGGCCAAGAACGGCCAGACCTTCGTCCTCGAGATTGCCGAAATGCCGCGCCTCATGGTCGATCCCCTCCGCTTCCGCCAGGTGATGTTCAATTACGTCAGCAACGCGGTCAAGTACGCGGGACCTTGCACGATCCGCATTTCGGCCACCTACGAGGACGGCCGGTTCAAGCTGACCGTCGCGGATAACGGCAGGGGCGTCCCTCCGGAGAAGGCCAAGCGCCTCATGCAGCCATTCGTGCAGGCCGACATCAAGAACCGTGCGGAGGGAAGCGGGCTGGGCCTTGCGATCTGCAAGCGGCTTGTGGAACTCGTGCATGGCACGATTTCGATCGACACGGCGCCCGGCAAGGGCTTCGCGGTCCATGTCGAGGTTCCGGTTGATGTCGCGCCCGAGGGGCAGGCAAGCGGCAAGGACGGCACGCCAGGGGCGCTTGAAAGTTCCAAGCTGCCCAAGCGTGTCTTCGTGGTGGACGATTCGCCCGTGAACCGCGCGGTGCTGAAGGCGCTGCTCGCGAGGCTGGGCATCACCGACGTCGTTTTGGCGGAAGACGGCAAGGCGGCGCTTGAGAAACTGGAGGCGGATCCGGCGTTCGACCTTGTCATGTCCGACATGTGGATGCCCGTCATGGACGGCGCCGAACTCGTTAAGCGCATCCGGGCCGACGAACGCCTCGCACACCTGAAGGTGTGTTCGATCACCGCAGACGTGGAGGCGCGCATGACCTACAGGGAACAGGGCTTTGACATGCTGCTCCTGAAACCCGTGACCATCGAGAAGCTGACGGAGCTTTTCGGACTACTTGGCTGACGTCGGGGCGATTCCCGCTTGCGCCCGGTATGGGATTGTGATAGCATATCCACGGTTGAACAAGAGCGTAAACCGCCTCGTGCGGAGGCATTTCAGCAGTCAAGCAACATCCAAAAAGGAGAAATAAGAAAATGGACGTCTCAAGAAGGTTCTTCATCGGCGGCGCGACCGCGTTCGGCGCGTTCGGCGGCAACCGCCTCGTGCACGCGGCCGCGAAGCTTGCGGCAGGCAAGCCGAACATCACGTTCGGCGTGGTAAGCGACATCCACATCACGAAGGTGGGCGAGGGCGAGAAGATGTCGGCGTGGGGCAACAACCTCACGTTCAGGCACACGCTCGAGTGGTTCCGCGACCAGGGCGTGGACGCCGTGCTGATCGCCGGCGACATGGCCGACAACGGCATGGTCGAGCAGATGGAGGCCGTCGCGCAGGCGTGGTACGCCGTGTTCCCCGGCGACAAGTACCCCGACGGGCGTCCGATCGAGAAAGTGTTCGTGATGGGCAACCACGACTACCACGGCTACCTCTACGGCGACCACGCGGCGAAGCTCTATCCCGACGTGGCGGAGCGCGCGAAGCACGTGCTCCGCTCCGACTTCGCCGCCCGCTGGAAGCGCATCTTCCACGAGGACTACTCCCGCTTCTACTGCAAGCGGATCAAAGGCTACGCATTCCTCGGCCAGCACTGGGACGACGGGAAGGGCATGGAGACGGGGCACGGTTCCTGCGACTTCGGCGCGGAGCTGCAGGCGTTCCTCGACGCGCAGGGCAAGACGCTCGATCCGGCGCTTCCGTTCTTCTACGTGCAGCACCCGCACCCGAAGGACACCTGCTACGGCCCGTGGGCGTGGGGCCACGACAGCGGCAAGGTGACGAAGGCGCTCTCCGCCTACCCGAACGCCATCGCGTTCTCGGGCCACTCGCACTACTCGCTCACGGACGAGCGCTCGATCTGGCAGGGCGCGTTCACGAGCGTGGGCACGAGTTCGCTGCGCTACACGGGCATGGAGTACGACGAACATCCGCCGGCCGGGTATGAGAACACGGTCTCGGGCGTGCGGAACGGGTGGAAGATCGACGCCGCGAAGATGATGGGGAGGTTTCCGGCGGGCGACTGCCGCCAGGGCATGCTCTGGCGCGTGTACGGCGACCACATCGTCGTCAAGCGCCGCGAGTTCCTGTCCGACCTCGACGTGGGCGACGACTGGGTGATTCCGCTTCCCTCGGCTGAGTCGAAGCCGTTCGCCTTCGCGGAGCACGCGAAGAAGTTCCGCGCGCCGGAGTTCCCGGCGGACGCGAAGGTGGCGGTGAAGCGCGGCAAGTTCAAGACGCGCGGCGGCAAATCCCGCGACGGCAAGGAATCGATCGCGCGTGTCGAGAAGGACTCGTTCACGGTCACCGTCCCGCCGGTGGTGGCGGACAAGGACGCGCGGCTCTTCAAGGTCGAGTTCGCGGCCGAGACGAAGGACGGCGCGAAGAAGACGAAGCTCGTGGCTCCGCTGGGCTACAACCACTCGCTCGCCCATCCGAACGTGAAGGTGTCGCCCCACTGCCGGTTCGCCGTCGACGAGCTGGGCGCGGGCGCCGTGCGGTTCACCGTGACGCCGATCAACTGCTTCGGCGCGCGTGGCAAGCCGCTCGTCGCCGAGTGGACGCCGCAGGCCTAAAGTCGCGCACGCGGAGACATCAGCGCCAGAGTGGCGAAAAATGTGGTATAATCTTGCCAAACAAACAAAAAGGAGGGTTCTGACATGAAACGTATTCAAGCAAGGTGCGTCCTCGCATGGGTGGCGCTGATGTCGATTGCCGCGCACGCGGCGACAGACGGCACGTGGGCGAAACCGACGGCCGGCGGCTCGTGGTCGGACGCGGCGAACTGGGTCGGCGGCGTCCTGCCGTCCGACGGCGGCGTGGCGCGGTTTGCCCTCAACAACTGGAACTTTACCGTTGACGCGAGCGGCGTGGAGACGACGCTCGGCGGCTTCTTCTTCAGCAACACGACCAAGCGCGACCAGGCCGTCTGGATCAACGGCGGCACGTTCAACCTCGTGCCGCCTGCCCGGATCGAGCAGTCGGGCGGCTGCTTCGAGTTGCGGGGAACGCTCGTCTGCGAAGGGGACATCGTCTTCAACGGCGGCGCAGACGAAAGCCGTTTCCTCCTGTTCGGCAACCAGTCCATCGCCGGTCGCACCATCATCTCGAACATGTACGTGCGCATCCAGAAGGACGCATCGCTCGGTCCGGTCCCCGCGACGCTTCGCCCCGACGCCGTCATCCTTGCCGGCGGTGCGCTCCAGAACGGGCAAAGCTTCTCCTCGGTGAGCGCCACGCGCGGCATCACGCTCACCGAGGAGGGCGGCTACCTGATGGCGGGCTACCTGGCCCCGGCGTCGCTCACAATCAATTCTCCGATCACCGGTCCGGGCGCGCTCGGCATCACCTACGAGAACAGCCCCGTGGTGCTGGCCAACCCCGCCAACGACTGGTCGGGCGACACGCGCGTGGGCGTGTACGGCCCCGGCTGGGGGACGGCCGTCTCGCAGTTCTGGCTCCAGCTGGGGGCGGACGAGGTGATCCCGCACGGAGAGGGGAAGGGACAGCTCCTCCTTGGCCCCTACCAGACGTTCTGCAACGGCAGCGTCTTCTGCAACGAACCTGCGGCGCCTTCCGCGACGCTTGAAATGAGCGGACACGAGGAGACCGTCAACGCGCTGCAGGGCGGCGTGCGGGCCTACCTCAGCTCCACGAACGGTCCCTCGCGCCTGATCCTCGCCTCCGATGCCGACTCCGCGTTCGTCGGCACCGTCAATGCGGACGTGACCGTGGTGAAGCGCGGCGCGGGGACGCTGCGCCTGAACGGCGCGTACGTGCAGGGCAACGTGGACCTCGAGGCGGGCACGCTCGTCGTGGGACCGGGCAACCTCTACGCCAGCGCGACCGTGAACCTGCTCGGCGGCGACGTGTCGGTCGTCCCCTCGGGCGGATGCTACGAATGGTGGGGAAACTCCGGTTCGGCGACCGAGACGTTCAGCACATGGCACGCCTATCCGCGCTACGGCGAGCGGGTGAGCCGTTTCGGCTCGACCTCCCGCGCGCGGTACCGGTCGCGCTGGTACGTGCCCGAGGCCTGCATGTACAGCTTCATGGCGTCCTACGGCGGACGCGCCGTCCTCTGGATCGACGGTGCGCAGGTGATCAGCAACGACAACATCCGCGCCGAGGCGAAGGTCGTGCGGGACGTCCCGCTGAGCGCCGGCTGGCACGACGTGGAGCAGCTCTACCAGCGCACGACGATGGATACCGCCTACAACAACATGCTCGCGAGCGGGATCATGTACGATTCCGCGAACGGCGCCTTCTCGACGAACGAGGAAAAGCTCCGCGCGCGCTTCTTCGCCGACGAGGGCGCGACGAACGTCGTCGCCGTCGGGTATGTGTATCCGCAGCGCGGGCATCTCCACGTGGGCGCGGACACGACGCTTTCCGTCGCCGCGGACGCGGAACCCTACGTGTTCGGCGGCGTGTTGACGACGGATTCGGCGGACCCGCACACGCTCACCGTCTCGCTTCCGTCCGGGGGGGCGCTCGTGGTCGGAAGCGACAACGCGAGCGCGCCCGCGCTCATCGGCGAGGGCGTCGTCATCCAGTCTGCCGGCGGCATCGTCCTGACGAACAACGTCGTCCTGCGCGAGGCCCCGGGCCAAAACGTCACGATCGCGCCCGGCGCGACCGTCGTCCACGACTACGCGGGCGCGCTCACGGGCACGATCACGCTGTCGGACAAGGACCTCCACGTGATCAGCGAGGGGACGGGCGACGGGACGATCGTGGTGCCGACCGGGCGCAAGGTCGTGTTCGACACGGTCTCGCTCGTCGACGGCACATTCGTCGACTCCGCCACCGGCACGCGCACCTACGCGAACGCCGTCGTGCTGGAGGGCGGCACGCTCGAGTTCGCGGGCGCGGGCGAGATCACGTTCACGGGCACCGTGAGCGGGTATGGCACCGTGTCGCGGACCGGTTCGGGTTCGGTTGCCCTCGCCAACGCCGGCGGTCTCACCTCCGGCGCAACGGTCGTGATCTACGCCGGCAGCGTCCGCGTGCCGTCGGGCGGGTCGCTCGGCGCGGCGACGGTCAAGACCTCGGGCGGACGGCTCGCGAACGTGCCGGACGAGCAGGTGACGATTCCGAATCCCGTCATCGCGAACAGCGGCGGCGTCGACGTGCTGGGGACGAACGGCGTCATGGAGCTGACGGGCGCCGTCACGCATTCGCTCAACATCTCCAAATGGGGCGAGGGCACGCTGCGCTTCAGCGGGTCGGCGGCGAACAACGTGCGCCTGCACGTGCGCGGCGGCACGGTCGTGTGCGCGAAGGACGCGGGCGTCCCGGCCTTCGACGCCATCATCGGACTCGAGGCCGGTTGCACGATACGCCTGGAAGGCGACGGACAGACGACGCCCGGCTCCTCTTACGTGACGTTTGACGGCGGCACGCTCGACGTGAACGGACACGACGCGACGTTCCTGTTCGTGCAGACGCGCACGACGGAAGGCATTATCGTCAACAACGGCGCGACGGCCGCCACCGTGACGTGCACCGGCACGGGCTCGGGCGTCCATCCGTTCCACGGCACGATTGCGGACGGAACCGCGCCGCTCCATTTCTTCTACGGCGGGTCGGAAACATTTGACTTCTCGAAGGCGATTCTTGCGAACGCCTCGCTCACCGCGACAAACGGCACGGTCCAGTTCGCAGCGCCGGAGGTCGCGAAGGGCCAGCTACTGCGCTTCCAGACCACGGGAACGAGGCCGGCCGCTATGAACGCACCGACCTATGGCACCAACGGCGTCCAGTTCGCCGAGTTCCGCGTGTTGCTCGGCGGCGCGCCCGTGCCATGGCCGACGGGAACAACCGCTTGGGCGTCATGGCCTTCGCAGACGAATAATCAGGGGGCTCCAAAGACAATTGACGGCAATTCGGGCACGAAATGGTATTTTAACAACAACGCCTATGCGCCGTTGATTATCGACTGCGGCGAGGATATCTCGTTCGACGCCTACCAGTTCCAGACCGCGAACGATGCCATCGGACGTGACCCCATAAGTTGGACGCTTTCCATTGGCAGCGTGTCGGGCGGCGTGACGAACTGGGTGGTGATCGACGAACAGGTCAACGTCATCGACCACGTTCCGACGGCGCGGTATACGTGGGCGGATACGTTCTCGGTTGTGAGGAGCATGCACCTGCCCGTGTTCGCGTCCGACTACGCGCTTACCGTGTCCAAGCCCGCGACGGCCGCGTTCGGCTGGATGGGGCAGACGTTCGAGAACCTCGCCGGCGACGGCCTGATCGTGGGCACGGACGGCGCGCGCATGACGATCGGCGGCGCGAGCACGTTCACGGGCTCCGTCGCCTCAGAGGAGCCGGTGCGCCTGACCTACGGCACGGCCGCCGTGCCGACGGTGACCGGGGCGGACGCGGGCACCGTGATCGTGAACGACGGCGCCGACGCGACGATGGTCTTCCCCGCTGGGGAACGGACGCATGCCGGTTCCTGGCAGGACGGTGCCGGCACGCTGGGCCTCGACGTGCAGGCGGGCGCAACGCTCTCCGTGCTGGGCACCAACTCCGCCTACACGGGCGCGACGACCGTGCGGACGGGCGGCGAGATCCGGTTGACGCCGGGCTTCACGGCGCGTTATCTGCGCTTCACGATCCTCAACTGCACGGCGAACCAAGGTGCCAGGAATGCCCAGCTTTCCGAAATCCAGCTGATGCAGATGGGCGAGGGCCTGACGTGGCCGGTTGGCTCGACGGCGACGACATCAGGGGCCAACGAACAAAAGAAAGAAGGCGCTGCGCAGCTGATTGACGGAACCGTCAATACCAAGTGCTATTGGGGCGGTAACACGAGTCCCGTCAAGATCACGCTGCCGGAGACTGTTTCTTTCGACGGTTACCGCTGGTATACGGCGAACGACTCGATGACGACGCGCAATCCCGTCAGCTGGCGGCTGGAGGCGTCGATGGACGACGCCACGTGGACGCTCGTCGACGAGCAGACCAACCGTGCGACAGTGGACACCGAAAAAACGCTGGCCTACACGTTCTGTGTCGTCGACGGCATGGACCTCGCGTTCGACGCGCTCGGCGACGCGTCGCCTCTCGCGCTGGAGGCGGGCGCCACCTGCACGATCGCCTACGTGGAGGAGACGGTGGGGGCGCTTTCCGGCGCGGGTATGCTCGCCATCCGCACGGATGCGTGCGTGCGGCTCAACACGGCGGCGGACAGCGTCTTCACCGGCGACATCGTCGGCGTCGGCACGCTCGCGAAGTCCGGAAGCGCCACGCAGACGGTGAGCGGCGCCATCAGCCTTTCGGGCGTCCTCGTGGTGGAGGATGGCGTGCTGGACCTCACGGGCGCGACTCTGACGGGCGTCACGAACATCGTCTTGAGGGGCGGCGCGCTCGTGGGCGCGGCGACGGTGAACGGCGATCTGACCGTCACCTCCGAAGGCGGCGCGTATGGTGCGTCGCTCGCGGTATCGGGCCGCTTGACGCTCGTCGGCACGCCGACAATCTGGACCGGTTTCGCGGGCGGGGCCGTCTCGCTCACGGCGTTCACTTTCGGCTCGACCGACGCCGCCTCGCGCGCGGCGTTCGAGGCGGCGGCCTGCGCGGAGGCCGAGAGCCTCGGCCGCCGGTGGAAGTTCTCGGCGAAGGCGTCCGGCGCGTCGATGCGGTGGACGGTCTCCCCGGGCGGGACGTACCTCTATTTCCGCTGACACGAGGACAAACCAAAAAGGAAAGAGAGTCGAACGATGAGGAGAATCGGCGTATTGGGCGCAGCGTGGGCTATCTCCCTTGGCTGCTGGGCGGCCACGTACTACGTGGACAACAAGCTCGACGACTACACGGGCCACGACGGGTCGAGCTGGGCGAAGGCGTACCACCGCATCCAAGACGCCGTGGAGCGGGCGGCGAGCGGCGACACCGTGATCGTGGCGCCGGGCACCTACGGCGACGACCAGGGGACGGTGGAGGACAAAGGCGACGCGACGGGCCAGAACGCGAACTACTCCTACCAGAAGAACCGCATCTGGATCAACAACAAGCACATCACGCTCAAGTCCTCCGAAGGCGCCGCCGTGACGCACATCGTAGGAAAGTTCGCCGACACCGAGACGGGCATCGGCCCGGACGCCGTGCGGTGCATCGCGTTGGCCGGCAATAATGGTTTGCCCGGCACCCGCATCGAGGGATTCACCTTCCGCGAGGGCGCCACGCTCGCCTACAACACGGGCACGACGTACAAGAAGGAAAACGGAAGTTGGATCGCCACGACTAAAGCATGCGCGGCGGCGCATCGCGGCGGCGGCCTGCTCTTCAACTACACTCCAACCGAGACGCACCGCAAAGTCCATGTGGTCGACTGCGTGATCTCGAACTGCGTAGCGGCAGAGGGCGCGGCAGCGTTCGGCGTGACGCTCGTGCGGTGCCGCGTGACGGACAACCGAACATGCCGCAACAAGGGGAGCGCCACGATACAGTGCAACGCGGCCAACTGCATATTCGACAACAACGGTTCGGCCAACTACGAGGGAACGCTGTATGCGCTGGAGAAGAACTATCCGATCGCGGCCGTGAACTGCACGTTCTTCAACAACAAGGGCATTTTGCGCTGCTACGACGAGCAGTGCACGGCCGTGGTCTACAATTCGCTCATCCAACGCAACGCGAAGACGACGGCCGACGCATGGGCGTCGTCATGGCATGGCGGGACATTCACGAACTGCGTGTGCGATTTCGCCGTCAATGACTTCGGCGGCAACTGCGTCTACATGAACGACCGCGGCAACAACTCCCAGCTCGTCGCGCCGATCTTCGGCGATTTCCGTCCGGTGGCGCATCCCTATCGGGCGCACCTGTTCGGCAACGGAAACAAGGCGTTCTGCTCGCCGGCATGGCTGCCGGAGGCCGACCGGAACAAGGACTTCTTCGGCAACGCGCGGTGGGACGCGAACGACGCGGTGACGGCGGGCGCGATCCAGGACGGCACGGAGGTTGCGGGCGGCTGCATCACCATCACGCATGACCGCTACAGCATCGACGGACGCGTCTTTGACGGACCCGAAAACGGCTACTTCTATTCAACGAACATGCCTGCCCAATATCGCATCAAACCCCTGCCGAAAAGCGGGCAAGAAATTTTTTGGGTCTGGCTGGGCGGATACAATTCGCTGTATCGGTTTCTCGACAGAAATGGCGAGCTGGTCGTCACCGCGCCGCCGAGCTCGCGCGACAACATGTTCTGTGTTGCCCCGGAATTTGCAAAGAAGGTCGTCTGGGCCGACGCTTCCTATACGGGCGGCGACTCGGACGGCAGCGAGGCGAAGCCGTATCCGACGCTTCAGGCAGCCGTGGACGCCGGAGGGAACCGGTCGCTTGTCAAGGCGAAGGCCGGTCGCTACGACGCAGGCGGCGGGTACTTCTGGGGCAACTGCCGCGTTCTCATTACGACAAACGTCTGTCTGCGCGCGGTGGACGGCCCCGAGAACACGTTCATCGTGGGGGCTGACGGCAGTCCGGCCAATGCGGACGGATGCGGGACGAACGCCTATCGGTGCGTGGGCATCAAATCGCCGGGTTCCGCGGCCGGCGTGGTGGGGTTCACGCTCACGGACGGGCGGACGTGCAGCAACGGGGAGAACTGCGACGGTCATTGCCGGAACGGCGGCGGGGTTTCCTCGGATAAGATGTATGAAGCTCAGCTGATAGACTGCGTCATCACGAACTGCCTCGGGAATCGCGGTTCGGCGACCTACAGGGGGTGGCTGCAGAACTGCCGCATCGTCGGCTGCCGGCAGGCGGCCAATCCCGCGACGCTCGCGCCGTCCACTACCGACCGGCGCGGCGTGACGTGGTGCACCTATCTGTCCGGTTGCGTGATTGGCCCGAATTCGTATGTGACGGTCTGCATCGACGCGGAGAGCTACTTGTGGAACTGCACGATCAACGAGACGAGCAAGACGCAGCACCTCTCGAACAACGCCCGTCTCTTCAACGTGCTCGACCTGAACGGGCCGACCTACCAGCCGCTCATCAACAGCTTGACGCCCGGCCTGTGCATCGAGACGACGTCCAACCTGTCGCTCACGAACAACTACCTGAAGGTGTCCGATGCGAAGATCGCCGCTCGCGCCGAGGGCGATTTCCGTCCGCTCGCCGATTCGCCCGTCCTCGCCGCCGGCACGACGAACGACGTGTGGAACATCTCCATTTACACGATCGGCGGCATCCACGGGGCGTGCTTCCCGGCGGGACGGCTCGGCATCGGCGCGTCGTTCGACGTGGCGGTTCCCGTGACGGTCACGAACATGCGGGGAATCGCCCTCTCGGGCGGACTGGGCACGCCGTTCACTTCGACAATGCACCCGCTCACGCTGGAGGCGACGGACACGAGACGCGGCTTCATGGGCTTCCTCGTCAACGGCGAACTGGCGACGAAGGAGCGCACGCTCACCCTCGACGCGCTGGACGGTATCGCCGCCTACACGGTCGAGCCGCTCTACGCCTCCGGCACCACGCTGATCGTTCGGTAGCCACAAGAGGATTCCATGAAACTTTCGGTTGTTTTTGCGGTGATGACGATTGGCGCAGCCGGCGCCGTGCCACAGCTGGATTTCTCCGTGTCTGGCTCCCTGCGCGTCGTGCGCGGGGCGTTCCAGGACGGCGCCGCGGGACAGATCTCCTACGGCGCGGACGGGGCGACCGTGAAGCTGGACGCGGCGCGCGTGAAGGCGAGCGAGCCGGCCTACTACGCGCTTGCGCCCGTGCCCGCGTGCACGGCGGACTGGCGCGACCGGCGCGTCTCGCTCTACGTGAAGCTGGGCGATCCCTCGCCTGTGCGCCGCTCGCTCTCGCTCGACTTCCACGACGCGGACGGCGAGACGTTCCGCTACAAGCCCGTCTCCGTGCTGCGTCTGGGCGACGTGACGCGCCTCGACTACGTGGTGACGGAGAAAGGCGTGAGCCTCAAGACGTGGGGCAGGAAGAAGAACGGGCGCTTTGACGGCACAGTGCGTCTGGGCGCGCTGCTCGGCTCCTACGTGCCCGAGGTCGGCGCGGGCGAAGTGGTCTACGTGAAGCTCGTGTCGGAGGAGGCGAACCTCGCGCGCACGATCGACGCGTACATCCCGATTTCGGAGGACAAGACGTTCCCCGGCCCGAAGCCGCTGCCGAAGTTCGAGGAGGTGCTCACGACGCCGTCCGGGCGCGTGGGGCGTCTGAAGGCGACGGCCGTGGAGGCGCTGGACTTCGACGTCGACACGGGCGATCCGCTGCACCTCATCCGCGGCGGACGCGGCACGCCGGCGCTCGTGTTCGGGAACCTCTCGCGCGGGACGCGCCGGTGGAAGGGGACGGTCCGCTTCCGCGACCACTTCGGCCGCGGGTTCGAGCAGGCGGTGGACGTGACGGCGGCGCCGGAGGCGACCGTGCGCGTGGCGCTCGACCGCGCGCTGCCGTTTCAGGGCATGTGGTACGTGTCGGCGGAGCTGACGGGCGACGACGGGCAGACGGGCGTGGCGGAGGCGCGCTTCGCCGCCGTCGACCGGCACGAGGCGACGCCGATTCTTCCCAAGCCGTATTTCCGCATGGGCATCAACTTCCATGCGCAGCATTACTGGAACACGCCGCATTTCGAGCGGGTGATGGACGCGCTCGTCGCGAGCGGCGCGAAGCTCGTGCGGTCGGGCGGGTTCAAGTTCATCGACGTGGCGAAGGCGCGGGCGAACGACTGGACGATGACCGACGCCCTCGTGAAGGCGTACCGGTCGCACGGCATCGCCATCAACGCGAACGTCTATCCCGCCCCCGCGTGGGCGCGCGCGGAGCCTGCGAAGGACCGGAAGGGCGTGCGCCACCGGATGAACCTGCCACCGCGCGAAGGGCTGTTCCGCGCGTTCTGCGCGGCGATCGCCGCGCGCTACGGCACGGAGATCGACTACTACGAGATGGGGAACGAGTGGGACCTCACGTCCAACGAGATCCTGCCGCCGGACGAGGCGCTGCGTCTGCTCCGCGAAGGGTATGCGGGCGTCAAGGCGTCGTGTCCAAACGCCACCGTCATCCCCTGCGGCTGGGCGTGCGCGGACTCCTCCGTACGCGAGGACCTGCCCAATCCGGGTCTCATCGAGACGTTCGCCACGCAGGCGCAGGATGCGTTCGACGTGTGGGCGCTGCACCTCCACGGTCCCTTCGAGTCGTACGCGAAGCGTTTGCAGACGCAGTTCTTCCCGCTGCGCCAGCGCACGGGTCTGGAGAAGAAGCCGTGGTACTCGAACGAGACGGCGCTCAACACGGCGGGCGGCGAGGAGGGCGCCGCCGCGCGGGCGGTGTGGCAGAAGATCCTTTACGCCTGGGCGTGGGGCGCGACGGACTACATCTGGTACAACTTGCGCGCGACGGGCTGGAACCCGAGCGCGAGCGAGGATTCATACGGACTCATCACGCCCGACTACCGTCCGCGCGCGACCTACGCCGCGTTCGCAGCGCTCGCGACGCTCATCGAGGGCGGCACATTCGACGCGCGGCTCGTCGACGCCGACAGGCGACACGTCTACCGCTTCCACACGCCGGGCGGCAAGGGCCTCACCATCGCGGGCTGGGACGCGCGTCTCCGGACGGGCGAGGCCGTGTGCATCCGGTCTGATGCGCGCGCGGCGCAGGCCGTGGACCTGATGGGCAACCGCACCGACTTGACGGCGCAAGACGGCGTGTGGACGTGGGCGATCTCGCGCGAGCCGTCGGCCATCGTGCTTGAGGGCGCGACGCACGCCATGCTTGTCAGCCCGTAGCAACCATGAAAAGATTCTCCGGTGCTACAAAGATTCTTTTCCCATGTTACGGGGGGAATTTGGTATAATAAAAACGTGGATCTTCAAGAGGAGACGACGAGATGAGCTTGATGCTGCAAAAGTGGACAAATAGGGGCAGGACGCTGGTCGTGCTTGCAGGCGCGGTTGCGTTTGTAACGGGAGGCATGAAAGCCGATACGCTCACGTGGGTCGGCACGGGCGGCGGAAACTGGTCCGTCGCCGCCAACTGGTCGAGCGACGGATCGCACACCGTCCCGCAGTCCGGCGACATCATCAAGATCAACACGCTCAAGAGCGGAGAGACCTACAACAACGACATCGTCGGCCTCTCCACGCCACATCTTGAGTTCGGCGGTTCCGGTTCGGAGCCATACCCGAAGCTCACAGGCAACCAGATCACCCTCACCGGTGGATGGAACGCATTCTCTTCGGCCAGCGGCCGCTATCAAAGCTTTATTCCGCTTGCCCTCACCGTGCAGGACGGCAATCCAACCAACCGCTTCTACAACAACGGCGGACGTCTCGACCAGAGGGGCAAGGTCACAGGCCCCGGTTTGCTGTTCAAGGACGGCAAAAGCATAATGGACTTCTATGGCGGCAATGAATACACCGGCGGGACGATAAACGGTGGCACGTCAGGCGGTTGGCTTGATCCGTATGCCCTCTCTTCGGGCGACAACGCAGGCGGCACGCCGTTCGGTTCCACCTCTTCCACTTACTACATGAGAGGCAAGACGCTGTCGCGTTTCTCCATTGCTGAATTCCCCTACAACACCGATATCCGTCCGGCCTCTGACAAACCCGCCACAGACAATGATTTCTGGTTTTATAGCGGCATTAAACGGTTTACGGGCAATATCACCGGTACGCGGCTGGTTGTGCGTATGGATTCGGGAGCGTCTCCTACCTTCAGTGGAGATATCACCATTGAAGGTCCAATTCGCATGCAGATCGATGCGAATCAATCTAGCTCTCGGTCAGCTGTGTTTTCGGGACGGGTGGAATGTTCTGCGTTCAATGAGTTGCAGGCAGCGCCGTCCGCCACGCCCAGCAAGGCCGATTTGACGTTTACGCACGCCGACAACTCTATCGGGTCCTTGTATGTCAACTGGTGGAACTTCCATTCCGGGGCGGACAATTCTCTCGGGACGAATGCCATTGTGTATCTCGGCCAGCGCGTGGCAAACTATGGTACGATTGACCTCGGCGGATTCAATCAGCGCATCAACCGCTTCATCGCGGATTCCCGCTATCCAGCCGGTGGAAGCGCCGCCGACATGGTGGGGCATGTGGTCACCTCGAAGGACCCCGCCCGTCTGACGATGGCCGCCACCGGCGACTGCATCACAGACGCGCAGTTCGACGGCGAAGTCACGCTCGCCTGGGCCCCACAGGGCAACTATGCCTTCTCCACCGCTCTGCCCGGGCGCATGATGGGCATGACGGGCGGTATCGTCGTCTCCAATGGCACTTTCACAGTCAACGGCACGAACTCCTTTGATCGCGCAAGCTCCATCGAGGTGGTTGACGGCGCGTCCTTGGTCTGGGCGTCCGAGAAGCCTTTCGGCCTTCGTTCCGCCGCCTCGCTGAAAATCGGCGCCGGGGCGACGTTCTCCGTTTCGCCGTCCGCGGCAATTCCGTTCACGACCAACGCCTTCAATTGCGCCTTGTCGCTCGACCTCGCGGAGGGCGCGAGACTGTCCTTGCCGTCGGGCACGGTCCTGCCGGCGCTCGCGGTCACGACAGGCGGCGTGTCGTTCGCCGTGGGGACGGTCCTCTCCGGCGACGCGGGCGGGGAGGGAACCGTCTATCTGCCGCAGCTTGGCGCGGGCGTGAAGGTGAAGGTCGTGGAAGCTCTCACGCCAATCACGACGGTCTCGACGCTCGCCTACGTCCAGGACGGCCTCCTGTGCCACCTCGACGGCATCGAGAACGCCGGGCGCGGCGTGCATGACGCCGCCGCGGCCACGTGGAAGGACCTTTCCGGCGTGGCCGGCGATTTTGCCGTGACGGCCAGCATAACGGAATGGGCGGAAACCGGCCTCTGCAAGAAGGGCAACGCCTACATGGCGCTCAACACCGCCAAACGTTCTGACACCAAGACGATCGAGGTGGCCATGTCAGGCCTCGACAAGGCGTCGGCGAACACGGTCATGCCGGTCTACAACAGCGGAGACCGCTATTTCGTCATCCGCGACTCGTCGTCGTCGCGGAAGATTTGGCGTGGCGACGGCAATTGCTATGAGACGGCCTTGGTGCCGAGCGAGGCCACGATTGCGGTCGCCTATAACTCCGCGCTTACCTATCAGAACGGGGTTGTCCCGGAAGGCGCCAGCGGAGAAAGCAACACGTGGTCGGCGAACAACAATCCGGCTAATTCCATGTCCGTAGGAGGCCGGGCGATCACTTGGGCCAGTGCCGACGTCTCAACGTATGGCTACACCGTCAATGCGCTCAGAATGTACGGCCGCGAATTGACGCCTGCCGAAGTCTGGCGGAACTACGAGGTGGATTCGGTTCGTTTCCACGGCGTCGTGCCCGAAGGCGCCGTCTGGTACCGCGTCGATCCGGCCGATGCGGATATGATTGACTGCCGGCTGGATGTCACGATGTCCGGCGGGACGGTTTCAGTCGACGGCGGCGCGGGCGTCGTGTCCGCGACGGCATGGCCGATGCTGGGCGACCAGGTGGTGCTGTCGGCGGAATGCGATGCCTTCCACGATTTCGTGGCGTGGAGCGGCGACACGAACGCGATCGTCAACGGGACGGTCGAGTCTTCCGTCGTCACGGTGCGCGTCGACCGCGCGCTTTCGTTCGCGGCCATGACGCGGGCCGGCGTGCTGGTGGTGACGGAGAACACCCGCCTGACGGAAAGCGTGGCCTGCCGCGGGATCCGTTTCACGGGGCCTTGGACGCTGTCGGCTGCCGACGGCGTGTCGCTGGTGGTGGACGAGTTCGGCGAGGGCATCGTCGTCGACGAAGGGACGTCCGGCACGGCCGTGATCTCGTGTCCGATCACCGTGGGCGTCGTCTCGGCGGGCGACGAGCAGCCGATCACGGTGCCGGCCGGCGCGACGCTGGAGATTTCGGGGGCGTTGACCGGTCTCGCGCCGTTGCGCGCCACGGGCGCGGGTCTGCTGAAGCTGACGGGCGGGGGCGGCTATGTCGGCGACATGGTCGTCGACATGCCGAACTTGGTTCTTGCCGGCGTGTTCTCGTCCGTTGACGGGGCCTTCACGTTCTCCACCACGTCGGGCGTGGAACTTGTCGGAGCGGACGTCGGCAAGCTTCTGCGCGTGAGCAGGGTCAGCGGCGTCGCGGTCTCATGTGTCGCCGGGACGACGAATTACCTGCGCAGCGGATGGAACCAGTTTGAGCAAAGCAAGACGGCGCAGCCGTACTTCGACGTGCTCGAGAACGCCGAACTGACTATCGAGGGAACGTTTAACGGCGGCGGCGTGAGCGGCATCTATCCCATGCTTCGCGGAAGCAGCGGTGTCGTTCACATGCGCACGGACACCGACAAGCTGGGGTGCCTGAGCCTGCAGATCGCCGACACCCACGTGTGGAAGCCCATGTTCCAGGTGACGCGCTCCAACTACAATCGGCTCAATTCCGGCAAGAGCATGTACCTTCATGCCGAGAACGCCCTCACGAAGTCCCCGTGGCAGATCTGCGGCTATCTCGACTTGTGCGGGCACGACCAGACGATGGGGCGCATGTCGTACGTGAGCGAAGGGTCGGGAAGTTCGTGGAAGTGCTATGCGACGGGCATCGTCCACTCCGACGCCCCCGCCACGCTCACGGTCTACCACGACGACAACGCGGCCGGCGGCGGCAACCACGGTCCGCAGGTGTTCGGCGGCACGTTCACCGGCGCGGCCTCGCTCGTGAAGACCGGCACGGGCACCGACCTCTCCATGAGCACGAACCATCTGATCCTGGCCGGCGCGAACACGTCCACGGGTTCCGTCGCGGTCACGTGGGGCCTTCTGTCGTTCACCAACGCGTTCACGCTCGGCACGGCCGCGTATCTCGGCTCGTGGACAAACTGCACGTCGGCCACGGCTTCGGACAAGGGCATTCTCGAACTCTGCCATTCCAAGGCGCTGGGGCGCGATACGGACGTGTATGTGGGCACGGGCGGCAAGGTGCGGCTCTCTTCCGGCGTGCGCCAGAAGGTGCGCTACCTCTATCTGCCCACGGGGCCGGACGGCGCGTACGAGCGCCAGCCTTTGGGCACGTACGGATCCTCCGCCGCCACGGGCGCGTCCCGCAAGCTCGACTCCTATTTCGAGGGAACCGGCGTCTTGAACTGCGTGGGGCTCTATGACGGCATGACGATCATATTCAGATGAACCGCGACTCCCGCTTGTCAGCCCGAAGTGAAAATGGTAGAATGACCGCATGAAAAAGAACGTGAAACGAGTGGCTGGCGCGGCGGTGGTCGCCGTGGCGGCGTGTTTGCAGGCAGGCGCGGGCGTCTGCCGCAGTCAGGAGAATGGTATGGACATGCTGGAGATCTCAAACAAGTTCGGTTCGGTCACGCTGTCGCTGATGGGCGCGCAGATACGCTCCTACCGTCCGGCGGGCATGAAGGAGGACCTCCTCTTCGCCCCGAAGACGATGGCGATCGACGGGACGAAGCACGTCCACGGCGGCATTCCCGTGTGCTGGCCGTGGTTCGGGCGCAATGGGGAGCCCGGCTCGGTGTCGCACGGCTTCGCGCGCACCTCGCTCTTCGAGGTGCGGAAACAGACGGAGACAGACGACGCGACGACGCTCGTCCTCGGGCTGCGTCCCACGGACGAGACGCGGAAGGTCTGGCCGTACGACTTCGACCTCGAATACACGATCCGCCTCGGCGCGACGCTCGACCTCTTCCTGCGCACGAAGAACACGGACGCTCGTCCCGTGAAGATCACCGAGGGCCTGCATCCGTACTGGCGTGTCTCGGACCGCCGCCGGGTGCGCGTGGACGGCTTGGACGGCTGTCCCTACTGCTTCGCGGACGTCTCGCAGGTGGCGGACAAGACGTGGAAGGGGACGTTCGTCCCCGACGGGCACTTCGACCACGTGTTCACGCTCGGCCCGCGGGAGCTGACGATCGCCGACGACGGCTGGGGTCGCACCGTGACGATGCGCGGCGAGGGTTATTCGAAGATCGTCATCTGGACGCCGGGCCCCTTCAAGGCGGGGGAGAACGAGAACCTCGATCCGGCGGACATGCTGAACTTCGTGTGCGTGGAGCCGGCGACGCTGTTCCGTCCCGACGCCTACACGCTCGCGCCCGGCGCGGAGCACGTCCTTTCCGTGACGATCAGCGCCTCTGCTTCACGTTGAAGGCGTGGTCAATGCGCACGGGCGCCTGCCGCAACTTGACGCAGGCGTGACAGAATGACACAGGCGGGGCGGCGAAATGAGGGGATTTCGCGGGTGGCATGGTCTGTGCTGTTCCTGTGATGGCGTTTCAGGAATGGGACGCCAGGAGGAATAACACATGAATGCCGACAAATACACAACGAAAGTACGCGAGGCGCTGGGCGCCGCGCAGAACGTGGCCCAGCACCACGGCCAGCAGTCGTTCGACGCCGAGCATGTCCTTTTTGCGCTCTTGAAGGATTCGCAGGGGTTGATCCCCAATCTTTTCACGAAGATCGGCGCGAACCTGCCGACGCTTACGGCGCAGATGGAGGAGGCCATCAACCGCAAGCCGCGCATCACGGGGCAGATCGAGGCCGACAAGTTCTACATCTCCAACGACCTCGCCAACATCCTTATGCGGGCGGAAGACGCCGCGAAGGAGATGAAGGACGAGTATGTCTCGGTGGAGCACCTGATCCTCGGAATCCTGCGCAACGGCGCGACGGACGCCGCGAAGGCGATCAAGGACGCGGGGGTGACGGAGAAGAACTTCCTCGCGGCCCTGCGGGAGGTGCGCGGCAACCAGCGCGTGACGACGGACAACCCGGAAGGGCAATACGAGGCGCTGAAGAAGTATGGCACGGACCTCGTGGAGATGGCGCGCGCGGGCAAGCTCGACCCCGTGATCGGGCGCGACACGGAAATCCGCGACGTGATCCGCATCCTTTCCCGCAAGACGAAGAACAACCCCGTCCTCATC
>JAFRSR010000049.1 GCA_017427485.1 Kiritimatiellia bacterium | reverse complement strand
TGTGCGCTTCTAGGCGAGTATTCTGCCATGGAGGTACATCAGCTTGCCGAGCAACTGTCGCTGGGCCTGGGCATGACATATCGCATTCTTGCCGAGATGAAGAAGCGCGGCATGATCTGCCAGGAGAAGTACGGCGGGGCACGGCGTCTTAGTAGAAAGTAGGTCAGACCTGCTTTCTACTGTTTGGCATTCTCAGATTTTGTACCCACGCTCATGTATCACAGTGCCACTAGGCAGACACCCGGCTGAGAGATCCTGGACTGGCCTGCGGTTGGATGTTCTCGCGCGTCTGCAGGCATGAATTTACGGCATGTCCGTCCGCAGGTCTGAATTTGTGGTATACTGTTGTTGCCTTGGCGGAAGGGGGGTGACCTCTGGACGCCGTGGCAAAACAGATTTCCCGCGCGGGAGGGGGCGCGCTTGTCGCGCCCCGCCCCTGCGGTCATGGGAAACATAGCAAGAAAGAAGGAATGGCGGTGAATAAAAAAGTTGTAATAAGTGTGGCTCTTATGGTGGTTGCCAATTTGACGACAGTTTTCTATGTTAACCAGCAGATGCTTGGTATGCAGAAAGCTGTTAGCGAAATGAAAGGTCTTGCTATTAAATTGCCGCCCGAACTTGAGTCTAAACTTAAAAGAGACCTGGGAGAACTTGTTAAAGGTGTCAAAAGTACAACGGACAATGCGCTAGCATCCACTATGACAGATGTTAACTGTGTCGTTACAGACATGAAGCAAAATGTGGTGGCTATGAAAGGGGCTGCTGACGAGGCATGTGCAAAACTGACGCCAGCGGTACAGTCCTCGGTAGAGAATTTGCTTGGTTCCATTACGACAGATGTCAACTGCGTCGTTACGGAAATGGAGCAAAATGTGGCGGCTATAAAAGGGTCTGCTGACGAGGCATGTGCAAAACTGACACCAGTGGTACGGTCCTCGGTAGAGAATTTGCTTGGTTCCATTACGACAGATGTTAACTGCGTCGTAACGGATATGAAACAAAATGTGGCTGATGCGAAAGAATCGGCTGAAAAGGCATTTGCAGAAGCTACGCGGATGATGCAGTCTGCAATCCTTGAAGCCAGCAGTAATCTTGTAGGAATGTGCCGGTTAAAGGTTTTGGGTAATGAGTTGGAAGCGGAGCGGTCTTATCAAAAAGCAGTTCAGGCGCTAGCTGATGGTGATTTTGCGTTGGCCAAGCTGTATTGCATGAATGCAATAAATCATTCTCCGACCAAGAAGTTGTATTATGCGAAGTGGCTTGAGATCAGTGCCAAGGTGGGTGATGAAACACGTGATGATCTTGAACAAATCAAGGCTGCGTTGGAACTAGGGGTTTTTCAGGTAGCGGCTGATGATGTGCTGGGCATGAGAAGCATGTTGGCTGGTGTAATTGAAAAGATCGACAACATGGATGCCGTTGTACGCTTGTCACGAGAAAAGGAAGAAAAGTCTGCTTCTGATCAAGCTTTGACAAGTCTGCGCGAAGGAGATTTGAGTTATGATTCTGTGATTGGGGCCAACGACGAAGAACGTCTCGTCTTGCTTCAGCGACGGCTAGTAGTTCTGCGTGACATGGATAAAGCAAGGTTGACGACAAATGATGTGGCCTGGATTGAAGAACAGGATATGCGGACGAGAGCATCGCTCGAATACTTTGATCTTGTGAACTCTATTGATTCGTACTTGCGTCGTGCTCAAAAGTTACTTGAAGGCGAATCGTCGAAACTTAGTTCTGTTAATGTGATGGTACAAAAAGCAAGTCAATTGCTTAGTCAGGCATTTGGCATTGAAGCGGCATACCTGCCATCAACAGCCCAAGATAAGCTCCAGCAGTTTGCCAAATGGATAGAGGCAATTGAAGTTAGGTTTAACAAGATAAAGTCAGAGCCAGCTATAGCAGAGATTCGTTCGTTAATTGCAAAGGTTGAAGGAGTTAAGGTTGCAGCTCCATATCAGAAGAAGATTGACCTAATTGAAGAATGTCTTTCTAGGATTTCTCAAAAACTAGTTACTGTTTTTGATTCAGAGGAACGAAGTTTGTTGGAGGGCGAAATTAAGAAAGTTGCCAAAAGATTAGGTGAATGTCGACAAGCGCAGTACAAGGCGTATCAATCATGGGCTGTCAACAGATGCTACGCAGGCATGGAAAAGTATAGGTCGTGGACCCGCGTTGACATTGAGGACGCTGAAGAGGTCGTCTATAAGTATTTGATAGAAATTGATAGCACATTGCTTTCGCCAGATGTGGCGCGATTGTACCATGATGTTTTAAACAAACAATTTGAAGAGTTAAAAGATCATACTGTAGCAGTGGAAATTGCCTTGGCGCAGCATAAGAAGAAGCAACTGAACGAGTTCTAGGCACTTTTTTGAAGGAGTAATGTACATGCGAAAAGTTATAATTATTCTATTGTTTCTTGCCATAGGTATTGTCTCCCATGGGGAGATGCCGCAAGAACAAACTCTAGGAACGGAGGTTGCGGTGTCGTCTTTTGCCGCTGCCTCTGCGACAGCACTGTCGAAAGCCGATCTTGCGCTGGCACGGTCGTTTGTAGTCAGGAATGTTTTCAAGGGTAGTTTTGGCGAAAGCATCGCAGAGAAGTCATACATTGACGCGTATCTTACGAAAGATGGACATTGGCAAAGTATAACGCCGCGATCTGGCCCCCAAGGATTGGATCATCTCTTTATCAAGACAAAAAATGGTGTGATAAAAGACATTATGGTGGGCGAGTCGAAGTTCAATACTTCTGCCTTGAACAAAAATACACGAGATGGCATCCAGATGGGGGAAGAATGGATCGGCAAACGGCTTAAGAGGTTGGCATGGCGATATACACAAATATCAACCCTACAGAAGATTGGTTTTGGGAAGAAGCCCCTGAACTCTGCTAGGATATTATGTGTAGCATTGAAGAGTGGTAAGAAAGTATATTTTTGGACAGAGGGGTTTAAATGGATGTTTTCTGGCACTGAGGCGGAATTGTCTGAGGCAAGACTTCGTGCTTCGCAGTATGGTGATTTCTTTGATAGGGCATCGAGGGGGCTTGTGAAGTATAGGTCGCGAGTATTTAACATCGTTCCGAAAGGGAATGATATCGAGATTCGTATTTATGATGCAAGGACTATATCTGACGGGAAACTGCATTCGACGAAACCACAAGGTGTATTAAGGTTTAAGAATGCACTGCTATCCAAAGGCGCTATCTCTGAGTCAGAGATGGCTGCTCAGATTCAGCGGAAAATGGGGTTGAGCGATGCGGACAGTATAGCCTTCGCCCGGCGACTTCTTAAGGAGTACGATTCGCGCATGTTGATGAGTGAATTCTCGCTGATAAAGTACGTAGCCGCGAACTCGGCTCGGGCGACTGCCTTCGGCGTAATAATCGACGCCACGATTCAATTGATTGGAACAGGAGAGATTGATGTAGCGATACTTGGAATGAACGCGAGCAGTGTGCTCTTGGGGACGCTAGTTGGGCAGTGGACACACATTGCGTTAACAAAACCTACTGCGTATAACTTCATCCGAAACATTTCTGGACCATTACATTGTAGTACTTCTACGGCTAATTCTCTGATGTCCTCTATGGCTGGCGGCGTGGCAACTTCTGCGGCTCTTAGTTATGGGGCGTATTATTTCGGCTATGCCGATCTAAAGACTGCTAACCGCCAAATGATAATTGGTACGGCATCCTCTGGCGCGGCAGCGGCGTTTGCTGGCGGTGCAATGTGGGTTGCCACGACTTATGGAACGGCAGGAACGGGGGTGGCAATTTCTGGACTAAGTGGTGCAGCGGCAAACAGTGCGGCACTTGCATGGCTAGGGGGGGGGACAGTTGCGTCGGGCGGTGGTGGTATGGCTGCTGGAACCGCTGTTTTAGCAGGAGGTGCGGCAATCGTGGCGGTTGGTGTAGTTGTAGCTGGTTATTACGGATATAAGATGTATGATCAGCATGAAGATACACTTCGTATTTGTTCGGAGTTAAATTCCTATCTGGATGACACGGCCCTTGATCCTGTACTTAGGAACGATCATCGATATGTTTCGATGATGCCAATCTTTGTGGAAGCGAAATAAAGTATTTATCCTAAATGGTTCAAGCGGGCGGCATTGCTGGGGCACGAGCGAGCCGCCAAGAAGCTGGAGACGTTGCAAAAGAACTCTGCACGGTAAAGTATCGGCCGCGACAAGCGCGGTCGCTCCCGCTCAATTGGCCGTCAATCGCGGAAGAATCGCGCGATATACCTAGTGCCTCGTACTTTCGGAGAAGAGCTTGTTGAGCTGGTTGAGGTGGCCGTTGACGAGGGTTTGTTCGAGGCCGACGGTGAAGAGCGATCCCTGCGTCTCGTAGCCGGTCTCGCGCAGGGCTTCGTCCGTGGGCAGGTAGCCGAATCCGCCGTTGACGAGGCAGGCGGGCACGGTCATCCGGAAGGGCGACTTCTCCTTGAGCGCGGTGCCGTAGGCGGTGAAGGGTTCGCCGGGCAGGCCGGCGAACGCCAGCGAGTCGCCGACCGTCACCGCCGAAAGCGGGAGGTAGAAGTAGTCGGGGCCGTCCTTCAGGTACAGCTTGCGCTTCGCGGCGGCGATGTTGGTCGTGCGCTGCATGCCCGTGCCGGGGATTTGCGACAATTTGTCGCCGGCTTTGTAGAGGTCCATGATGCGCTGCGCCTCCGGAATCTCCTCGGGCGCGGCGCGGTTCGTCTTCACCTTCGCGGGCGCCACGTAAAAGCCGACCTTGCCGGCGGGAACGGGTTCGCAGGCGTCCCAGGCGCCGATTGCGGCGCCGGCCACCACGCGGCCCATGTGGCGGAAGACCACGTCGCGTCCCTGCGGGACCTTGAGCTTCGGGTCGAGGCAGTAGTGGTTGGTGTCGCCCTGGGCGCCGTTGATGAACACGCACTTGACGCCGTCGATCGCGCGCTCGACCGTCTCGCGCACCACGCGCGGCCAGTCGGCGCTGATCTTGTTGCCGCCGATCGTGTCGGGGTGGCACTGGAAGTTGACGATCGCGATCGAGTCGCGTCCCTCGCGGTCGATGCGCACGAGCTGGACCATCTCGTCGGGCCGGCCGACGGGACCGACCACGTCGGGGTTGTTCCGTCCCGGGTTGGTGCGGCATGTGCCGTCCTTCATGCGGTAGCGGCGGACGAATGCGATGTTCTTGGCCTCGCCGCGCGCGAGGGAGAGCTTCGCCGGCGCGAGGTCGGCGAGCGAGAGCTTCACCGCGTCCGCGAGTCGCTCGCCCAGGAAGCGCTCGTAGGTGCTGGCCTTGTCGAACGTGCTGAAGGTCTGTCCGTAGATGCACGCGCCGACGACGGGGCCGGTGTGCGTGTGCGTGCAGGCGATGAAGATGGCCTCGGGCGGCAGGCCGGCGGCCTCGGCGGCCTGCTTGCGGTAGAGGTCGTGGTAGGCGCGCAGGCTGATCACGTCCGCGGAGATGACCACGGCCCTGTTCGTGCCGTCCGAGAACGCGACCGCGTTGATGTCGAGCGTGTCCTTGATCCCGTCCGAGATCCGCTCGTGGAAGTAGCCGGAGAGCCCGGTGCCGATGGGCGGCGTCATGTCCACGCGGGCGAAGCCCACCTGGAAATCGGCGAGGGTGACGCCCGCCGCTATGCAGCAGACGAACGCGACAACACTTTTCTTCATTTTCTCGTCCTTTCTTCGGTTCAAGCCGAGGCGGTGGCAATCCACCTGCCTTGCGGCCACGCGGATATTCTACCATGAAACCGCGCGCCGGTAAATCGCGGAGAATTGTCCAGTCGGCACGATCCGCGCGAAACGCGGAATTGTGATATAATAGACGCCGTGGAGAACACAATACACATGGAGGGACGAAGCGATGAAGCATCAGAACATGTGCGTGCTGGCGGCGGGACTCGCCGGCGGGCTGGCGCTTGCCGCCTGGGGCGACGGGATTGCCGTCGGATACAGGCAGCTGGGCGTCGTGGACGTGCCGGACGGCGTCGTGAGCAACGTCGACAGCGTGGTGCTGGGCGACCGGTCGACGCTGTACAAGACGGGCGCGGGCACGCTCGCGGTCAACGGCGGCGCGCTGAAGTCGGTGACCGACGAACGTCTTACCGTGCTGGAGGGCGCGGTGAGCGTCACGACGTCCGCCGACGCGGACTTCACCACGCCGCCGGCGGTCTGCGACATCGCCGCGTTCTGGGTGAACGCGTCAAGCGTCGCCACCACGAACGGCATCGTCGAGGAGGGCGAGACGCCGCCGGCTTACGTCTCGAAGTGGCTCGACGTGCGCGAGACGAATCCCAGCTCGCCCACGCGCATTTACGCGCTTCCAAGGTGGTGCACGTCGGAGACCTATCCGGCCACGCTGTATGGCATCGACCCCGTGCTGACGACGTTTGACGGACGTAATGGCGTCTACTTCGGCGGTCAGACGTCGGGCCAGTACATGCGCTGGTACACGAATGGCGTGGCAAGAGGCTTCTCGCGCATTCGCCATGTCTTCGTCGTTCAGGCCATTACGAACTGCGTCGGGCATTTCATTGGTCACACGGACACCAGCGCCGGACGCAACAGCCTCTACCTGAACACGATCGGGAATGAGACGATGGCGTACGACGGCACCACCGCCATCGCCTATCCGCGCGCCGACATCTGCAAGCCGACGGGCAGTGCGGGGTATTATCTCGACGGCAAGAAGGTCGACGCGCGCTACACGCCGGCGAAGCGCGCCTGGCAACTGTGGGAGATCGACTACTACGACAGCCTCCCGACCGCCAACAATTTCGGCTACTGCGGTTTCCAGGAAGGAACGATCCTCAAAGGACGCCAGGGCATGGACTATATTGGCGAGGTCATCGTGTTCACGAACAAGCTCAAGGAGGCGGAGCGCGCGGCCGTGGAGCGTTACCTGCTCGCGAAGTGGGAATTGCCCCAAGTGAAGAACCTCGCGCCGCGTCCGGGCGGCGTGGAGCTTGCGCTGGCCGAAGGCGCGTCAGCGACGGTGACGGGCGCGAACGGCACGGTGACGCCGCCGCTTGCGATCGCGGGTGCGGGCACGGTGACGAAGGACGGCGACGGCACGCTCGCCCTGGGTCCGACGGACGGCCTCGGATTCACGGGCGACTTCATCTGGAACGCGGGCAAGGTGCGCTTCCAGGGCGGCAACCTGCCGGCGCTGACGGTCAGCGCCGGCGAGAAGTACGCGTTCGCCAACTACAACGCCACGACCAGCCCATCCATCACGGGAGACCCTCGCTCCGGCGTCACCTGCACGAAGACGACGGATGCGGGCGCGGGGACGGTGCAGACGACGGGCAACGGCTGGCTGCGTGTCCACACCGTCTCGAACAACGTCAAGAAGATCAAGGTAGGCATGGGCACGGCGAACCTCGGTTCCATTCTCCAGCTGGAGGGGCGGACGCGCACGCTTGCCACGGGACCTACGGCTGGCGGCGCGCGCGCCATATTCCCCAATCCCGACTTGGAGATTCCGTTCACGATTGCAAATGCCCAATTCGACCGTACGGGCGTGTCGGCCCCCAACAGCCTCAACGGCTGGACGGCACGCGCCGGCTCGTTCAACATCATGTGCACGCAGGCGCCGCGCAGCGCGAGAACATGGGCGCAGTGGGTTCCCGACGGCGTTGAGATCCCGCGTCCCGGCACGAACATCCTCCAGCAGGTGGGGGCGGGCACGTGCTCCACCACCGTCTCCGTGCCGGTTGCGGGCGTCTACGAGCTGAGCTTCGACGCCATGAGCCGCTATTCATACGGCAGCGCATCATCCATCAACACGTCGAGGACCCCCCGGTACTTTTACGCCGATCAGCAGCCGCAGGCGGAGATCCTGTTCGGCAGGACGTGGGGCACCGTCGCGCGCGTGGGTGACATGCCGATGGGTTGTACGCGTTTCGAGCGCTTCCGTTACCGTATCGAGGTGCCGGAGGCCGGAAACTGGGAGCTCGGCTTCAGGACGGTCGACAGCGGATGGGACGCCTGTCTCTTCATGGACAACTTCGAAATGGTGCGCGTGGCGGAGCCGACGACCGAAGAGACGTTCAAGATCCCGAACGGAAACTTCGACCGGCTTGTCCGCCCCACGACCGACATTTCGCTCTATCATCCGTATGTCCACGGGACGTTCTGCACGCTCAATGAGATCGAGGGGTGGACGTTCTCGGTGATGAATCCGAACGTGTATTGCGGTAACCGGCTGACGAACGGCGTGATCGGCGCGGTGACGGGCGGCACTCCTATCAGCAACGGCGGCTACATGCAGCTGTTCCCGTTCGCCGACGCCGTACAGGGTTCCGCCGCGCTCATGCTCGTCTCCACGGGCGGAATCGCCACCACCACGTTCACGGTGCCGCCCGGCACGTGGCGCCTGCGCGCGCTGGCGCGGCGCTACCCCCTGAACTACATAAGCGATCTCTGGCACACGGGCACGCCGTCATTGAAGGCCTTTCTCACGCGCGGGGACAGCACGACGGCCGAACTCGGCACGGTGAAGCCCACGACGCAGGTGATGACGCGGATGACGTGGCCGACCGCGTTCACTGTGGCGGCGGACGAGCAGGTGACGTTGACGCTCCGGCAGGCCGCGGGCAACGCGATCGGCATGCTCGACGACCTTGAGCTCGTGAAGGAGTCGACGATGGACAACGGAAACCTGATCGCCAATCCCGGCTTCGAGGGTTCCAGCAGCTGGTCGGGTTACAAGTTGTCCGCGCCGACGACCACGACGCACTGGGTGGGCGGCCCCGTCTCCCACACCGACAGGCCTCAATACTGGGGATATTCCGTCTTCGAGGGTACGTGGCGTCTGCGACTCCAGAACCTGGGGGGCGTCCGCCAGGACCTGACAGTTCCGCAGGCCGGGCTGTACCGCTTCACGATGCATGTGCGCGCTCGTGCAGACCAACCGGGGTACGGAAACAACCCCGTGCGCGTGTCGCTTTCGCAGGGCACCACGACGAACGTCCTCGCGGTCACGCCCACGCTCTACTCGCGCAACTGGATGGAGATCACCTATCTGGCGAACATTCCGACGACTGGCACGTGGCGGCTCGCCATCGAGGGACTGTGCCGGCCCGACCAGATCGCGCGCGAGGCGGCGGGAGGGTCGAAGGCCGACATCGACGCGCACATAGACAACGTTTCGCTCGTGCGCTGTCTCGATACTATCGACGCCGCGCCGTCGCTTCCGCGCAACCTCAAGTTCGAGGTCGCGAAGGGCGCACAGCTGCTGCTCGACTACACGGGCACGGCGAAGTGCGGTCCCGTGACGTACGACGGCGCCGTGTACGTCGGCACGATCAACGCGTCCACGCACCCGGAGTTCGTGACGGGCGGCGGCACGCTGGAGGCAATTCCCCTCGGCACGGCGGTGATCGTTCGTTGAAAGGAGCGGGGAAGGTGAAAGCGGTCGTTTTGGGTTTCGTCCTTGTCGTGGCAGCCGCGTCGGTTCGGGCGCAGGCGTCGGCGCCTGCGCTGGAGAACGAGGACAAGGCGTACGGGGCGCTGCAGGAGCGGATCGTCGAGCGCATCCGCCTGTGGCCGGGTCTTGCGCCGCACGAGACGGAATCCAGCCGGGGGCGCTTCGCCTACGACGAGAAGAGAAAGGTGTGGCGCCGGTACGACGTGTCCTGTCCCGAGCTCGTGATCCTGCGTCCGGCCGGCACGCCGCGCGACACGATGGTCGTCGTCATGCCGGGCGGCGGCTACCAGTCGCAGCACATGGGCCACATCTGCCGCGACAGCAAGCCCATCCTCGACTCCGGACGCTGGTTGGCGGTGCTCCACTACCGCATTCCGCGCCGGGCGGGCCGGAACATCTACGCCGCGCCGCGCGAGGACGCCGCGCGGGCGGTCCGCATCCTGCGCGCGAACGCGAAGCGCTTCGGCTATTCGCCCGAGAAGATCGGCGCGGTCGGGTTCTCCGCCGGGGCGCATCTCGCCGCGATCTCCGCGACCTCGTCGCAGGACGTCCTGTACGACCGCGTCGACGCGGCCGACGACCTCCCGGTGCACCTGAACTTCTCGATTCCCGTCTATCCGGCGTACGTGGTCGACGACGGAAAGGACGGCCCGAACGCGCGCCGCGGCGACGGCGCGGCGATCCTGCCGGAGTTCAAGTTCGACGCCAAGACGCCGCCGATGTTCATGCTGCACGGCGACAAGGACTACTATTCGCCGATGGCGTCCGTCCGGATCTACGCGGAGCTGCACCGGCGGAAGATCCCCGCGCAGCTGTTCGTCTACGCGAACGTCTCGCACGGACTCGGCAACACGCCGAACGCGAAGGGCTGGCAGCAGCGGATCGTGGACTGGCTCGACAGCATCAGGTTCTGACAAGGAAAGGGAAAAGACGATGACACTTCCATGTTTGATGGTGGCCGCGACGCTCTCGACGGGGGTGCAGATCCCCGCCGGCGGCGTGCCGGTGAACGGCGGCGGCCACCAGTACACGACGCGCACGGAGAAACGTCCGGCTACGATCGCCGACGAGGCGGCGTACCTCAAGTGGAAGTGGCGCACGAACCTCGCCGACCCGAAGACGGGCCTCGACAACGACGCGCTCCGCGCGGGCGTGGTGAAGATCGCGAAGGAGTCCGGCTGGAAGGCCGGCAAGGAGGACTGGTACGACGTCTCCGCGCGCTGCTTCGACTTCCTCGTGGACAACGTGGCGATCGGCTCCTCGAAGTACGACGGCTTCCCCGCGGTCTCGGCGTGGGACCGGCACCGGCGGCCGATGAGCGCCATCCTCTGGAGCCACGCGGCGGACGTGGACGACAAGTATTTTCCCGGGCTTCGCGCGAAGGTCGCGCAGATGCGCAAGGAGGGACGTGCCACGATCGGCAAGGACTTCGACCATTCCGCGCCCGACTGGGTGGACATCCTGAAGATCGGCTTCCCCGGCATGAAGGCGCGCGTGGACTCCTACGCGCGGGACACGCCGTTCTACCGCGCCGAGAAGAGGGCCGCCGCCGCGATGATGCGCTTCCTCGACCGCCTCATCGCCACGGCGAAGGCCCATCCCGAAGCCGACTCGTACTGGATGAAGCGCGAGATCGCGTCGCTGGAGCGCCTGCGCGTGGGGCCGCCGCAGACCGTGTTCGACGTGATGGAGTTCACGATGGTGTACTTCATCCTCTCCGAGCCGCTCAACTACTTCCAGGTGCGCACGTTCGACAACATCGACGTCCGCTGGTGGCCCTACTACCAGGCCGACCTCGCGGCGGGCCGCACGACCGAGGCCGAGTTCCGCGAGGACTTCCGCCACTTCCTCTGGCAGTTCGGGTCCATCGACAACTACTGGGGCCACCCCATCTACCTCGGCGGCACGAACAAGGACGGCACGACCGCCTACAACCCGCTCTCGCTCATCATCCTCGACGTGGTGGAGAAGACGGCCCTCCCGACGCCGAAGTTCCAGCTGAAGATGGCGAAGAACACGCCGGACGAGGTCTGGTGGAAGGCGCTCGACATGCTCCGCAAGCACGCGCCGCTGTGCCTCATGAGCGAGGAGAACATGGCACGGTCGATGAAGCCCGTGGGGCTCACGGACGAGGAGTGCCGCGACCTGCTCATCTGGGGCTGCTTCGAGTACCTGCCGCGCGCGAAGGGCAACTGCACGAGCGCCTGCCGCGTCTTCCTGCCCCAGCCGGTCACGGAGATCCTGGCGAAGGCGGCGAAGGGCGAGTTCGCGGCCGCCACGTTCGACGACTTCAAGCGCGAGTACTTCCGCATCCTGCACGACAACACGGACCGCACGGCCGCGCTCCTCTGCGACGTCGAGGCCCATCTCGCCGAGGTGAACCCCGCGCTCATGCTGTCGCTCGCCGTGGGCGACGCGCTTGAGAAGGGCGTGGACGCCTTTTCGCTCGGCTACAAGTACAACTTCACGACGATCAGCGAATGCGGATTCGCGACGGCGGTCGACTCGCTCCTCGCCGTCAAGGAGTTCGTGTACGACAAGAAGACGGTGTCGCTCCAGGAGCTCGGCCAGATCCTCGCCGCGAACTGGAAGGACCGCGAGGAGCTTCGCCTCCGCATGAAGAACTCGAAATTGAAGTGGGGGTGCGGCAATCCCGAGGCGGACGCGCTCGCGAAGGAGGTGATCGAGGGCTACACGTCGCACTTCATCGGCCGGCCCAACGGACGCGGCGGCGTGTTCGTGTGCTACGGACTCAACGCGCGCGGCTATGTCGACGGCGGCAGCCTCGTCGGCCCGACGCCCGACGGACGCAGGAAGGGCGACCACATCTCGAAGAACATGGCGCCGAGCGTCGGCGCGGAGACGGAGGGCATCACCGGCTCCATCAAGAGCTACGGCGCGATCGCGCCCGAGAACTTCCCGTGCGGCAGCATCTACGACGTGATGATCCATCCCGCCACCGTCGCGGGGGAGAAGGGCCTGCGCGTGTTCCGCACGCTCGTGGAGCGGTTCTACGCGGGCGGGGGCGTGGCGATGAACATCACCGTCGTCTCGCCCGAGACGCTGCGCGACGCGCAGAAGCACCCCGAGAAGTACGAGAACCTGCAGGTGCGCGTGGCGGGCTGGAACGTCCGCTGGAACGACATCCCGCGCAAGGAGCAGGACGAGTTCATCGCCCGCATCGAGTGCGTGGGGAGGTAAGGACGAAGTGAAGGTAAAAGCGATATTCCTGTGCCTGTCTGTTGCCGCCGTGGCGGTCGGGGCCGACGTGCCCCCCGTGACATGCGCGCGCAACGGGATCAGGTGCTGGCACGACGTCGCCTACGGTCCGCGCGGCGACTTGCCCGACGAAGGCGAGGGATACAAGGGAAGTTATGGCGGGTGGCAGTCCGGCATGCAGTGGAAGTCATGCACGCACCGGTCGGGGCAGTTCCTGGACGTGTATGCGCCAAGCCGCGCCGTCGCGACGAACGCGGTGGTGGCCCTCTTCCTGCACGGCGGCTCGTGGTCGCAGTGTTTCGACAAGGACGCGGTTTTGTTCGACCTCTTCCGTCCGCTCCTTGAGAGAGGGGCTGTCGTCGGCACGGCCAACTACATCCTGCAGACGGACATCACCTTCAACAGTTCCAAGCGGGCGCGCAAGGAGGCGACGTTCGCCGAGATGCTGCGCGACATCGACGCGGCCGCGGATCGTTTGGGCGCGTTCGCCCGCGCGCTCGGCGTGACGGCGCCCCGGCTCGTGGTCCTGGGCGAGTCCGCCGGCGGACACCTCGCGCTGCTCTACGCCTACGACCAGGACAATCCGTCGAAGCTCGGCCTCGGCCTCAAGCATGTGCCGCGCGTCGCGCAGGCGGTCAACATCGTGGGGCCGACCGCATTTGCCGAAAAGGAAATCGCCAATTCTTTGACGTGGAACTTCCTGTTCTTCAAGGTCAGGAACCGCATGTTCTCGCGGCTGATGCGACGGCTTGTGGGACTGCCCGACAACGCATCCGACGACGAACTGCTGCCGTTGATGGCGAAGTGGTCGCCTATTGACCTCGTCTGCGACAAGTCGGTCCCGACCGTCCTTGCGTACGGCAAGCTGAACAAATGGTTCTCGACGGACGGACTCGTCCCCGCTTCGCAGTTCACGCTGCTGGAGCGCCGGCTCAAGGATGCCGGGGCCCCGTGCGTGTCGCGGGCATTTGTGCCCGCCAACCATGCGGAAGTGCGTGGAAAGGGCGGGAAATGGATCGCCGAACAGGTGTTTGGAACGAAGAAGGAGAAATAAACATGAAAAAGAGCATTATGTGTTTTGCCGTCATGGCGGCCGTTGCGTCGGCGCTGGCGCAGGCGGTCGCGCCCGCGATCGAGGACGAGGAGCGGGCGTACGGCGCGGTCTACGGCCGGATCGCCGAGCGCATCCGCCTGTGGCCGGGGCTCGCGCCGCACGAGACGAAGGCCGAACCGGGGCATTTCGTCAGGGACGCGAAGAAAAAGGACCACTGGCGGCGTCATGACGTGTCGTGTCCTGAACTCGTGATCCTGCGTCCCGAGGGGACGCCGCGCGACACGCTCGTCCTGGTGATGCCGGGCGGCGGGTATTCCGTGCAGAGCATGGGCTGCTGCGCGAACACGAAGCCGATCCTCGATTCCGGACGCTGGCTGGCGATCCTCTTCTACCGCATCCCGCGCCGGAAGGGACGGAACATCTACGACGCCCCGCGCGAGGACGCCGCGCGGGCGATCCGCATCCTGCGCGCCAAAGCCGAGAAGTACGGCTGGTCGCCCGAGAAGATCGGCGCGATCGGCTTCTCCGCCGGCGGGCACCTCGCCGCGATCTCCGCGACCTCCTCGCAGGATGCACTGTACGACCGCGTCGACGCGGTCGACGACCTCCCGGCCCACCTGAACTTCTCGATTCCCGTCTATCCCGCCTATGTGCTCGACGACGGCCCGACGGGCCGGAACGAGCGGGGCGGCGACGGCGCGGCGATCCTGCCGGAGTTCAAGTTCGACGCCAAGACGCCCCCGATGTGCATGGTCCACGGCGACAAAGACTTTTATTCGCCGATGGCCTCCGTGCAGCTCTACACGGAGCTGCACAAGCGGAAGATTCCCGCGCAGCTGTTCGTCTACGCGAACGTCTCGCACGGCCTCGGCGACAAGGTGAACGTGGCGGGCTGGCAGCGGCGCGTCGTGGACTGGATCGAGAGCATCGGCTTCTGACAGGCGGACGGGTCGCGCTCCTGTGCGACCGCTACGGGAGGGGGTGCGCTTGTCGCGACCGCGCATCGGACGCGAGCGTGATGGTGAGGCGGCTGTGTGCTCAGCTGAGGGTCTTGACTCCGTATTGCGGGAACTTCCCGTCGCCCGTTACGATTGGCAGGTCGTGGACAAGCGCAGTCGCAATGATGATCCTGTCTGCCGGATCCTTGTGGAAATCTGGCAACTGGGCAGCGCGGAGCATGATGTCGTCAACGGGAGGGATGGCGGTGAGGCCATACATTTCCCTTAGGTCCGCCATGAATCCGGCCGGATCGTTTGGGATGACGACCTTGCCCTCTTTCTGCAGCCGGGCGATTTCCCATACAGAGATGGACGAATAGTGAAGCGTGGAAGCCACGGAGATGCGCCGCCTGGCGTCCTTGGTCAGCTCTCCCCCGCCCATGCCGAGCCAAATGAGGGCGCATGTGTCGAGCAGATACCTCATCAGGCGTTCTCCCACAGGGCGGAGTCGTCCGCGAAGAGGTCCCCCTTGACCGCAATCTTCGTCCCGTATCCGGGAAGGGGACGAATCTTGCGCGACCGCTCGATCGGAACGAGCCGCGCGATGGGCCGACCGTATCGCATGATCGTGAATGAGACCAGGCCGGACTCCACCTCGGAGAGCATTCCGGAAAAGTTGGCTTTTGCTTCGTTGACATTCATTACTGCAGGCATGGCGATATCCTCCGTGAAAACGGCAGTAGTATAGCATAAGATGGCTTCTTGAGTCAATGATGACTTGTTGGCCAACAATCGGCCGAAAGGGATGTGGCCAGCGTGTCGCGGCGGGATTTGGCAAGATGCCACTATTCTTGCTGCCGATGGCGGCGACGGTATTCGCCGGGCGTGATGCCGCGTTCGCGCTTGAAGAGCTTCGTGAGGTGGCTCTGGTCCCAGAAGCCCGTCTCGACGGCGATCTCCGAGACGAGCTTGTCGGTCGTCTCCAGCAGTTTGCGAGCGGCGTTGAGGCGGATCGCGGTGAGGTAGCGTCCGGGCGAGATGCCGAACGTGCGCGTGAACTGTCGGCGGAAATTGGAGGGTGACGTTTCGACCATGGCCGCGAGATCGTCAACCGTAATGCCCTCGGCGTAATGTTCGGCGATGTGTTCCGTCACGGGCTTCAGGATGCTGTGCCAGTCCGGCGCGCCGTCCACGGAGGGAGTCTTGTGGTAGATGCAGAGGGTGCCGATGAACGCGCCTGCCTGGTCGAACAGGGGGTAGATGCATCCTTCGTTGCAGTCGTTCGACCAGTCGGCGGCGTGTGGATTGCGAAAATTGATCAGCGGGCGCCGCGTCTTCTGCACGATTTGGTCGTTCGCGATGTAAGAATGCGCGAGGGCGGCCGGGAAGATGTCGTCGCTGTGCTGGCCGACGGCGTCCAGTTCGTCGTGGATGTTGCAGATGTCGCAGTTCCGTCTGTTGAGCGCCATGATGCGCCCCTTCACGTCCTTCATGTAGAAGGCGACCTCGGGCAGGGCGTCCATCGCGGCCTTGAACGAGGCGGCGTTGGGGCCGGCCTTCCTCAGGAAGTCCGCCTGCAGCTTCTTCTTTTCACGTCGTGTCATGGCAACCAACAGTATAGCATATCCGTGGTAAAAACGGATAAGCGGATATTACATTTTTTCTTTCAGATATTACAAGAAAAATCTTCACGGCTGTGGTACAATAGGCGGATCTTCACCGAAGGCGTCGGTGAGTCCGGATGAATTCAAGAGCAGATCGGAGACGAAAAGATGGGTAAAGCATCGTTAGCATCGTTTTCCAAACGGGCAACTCCCCAAAACGGGGCGTTCGTTTTGGCAATTGTACTGGCGGGCTTGGTGGCCTGTCCGGTTGCGGCGCGTACCGTGACGGTCGCGTCGTGCGACCGCGAGACGGGCGAGACGACGCTGGCGATCTCGGCGGCCGAGGCGGGCGACGGCGCGAAGGCGCTCGTCGCCGCGTGGTCGCCGTATGACGTCGGGAACGCCGTCACGAACGCGCGCGAGACGGTCTACGTGGGCGCGGTGGCCGCCGCCGAGACGGAGAAGTCGTTCACGATTCCGTCGGCGTGGCGCGCGAAGGCCGGTTTCGTACGGTTCTTCCTCATGGCCGACGTGCCGCCGTACGACGTGCGTCTCGCCTCGCTCCGTTCCGTCTCTGCCGGCCCGTACATCGACACGGGCTTCGTGCCGACCACGAACAGCGACATCCGCGTGACGGCCTACTATCCCCGCGACATGGCGTCGTTCGGCGTTTCCGGCACGTGTTACCTCTTCAGCAATCAGCCTGCGGCGGCAAACAAGACGAGTGCCCACTATTTCGGCTTTTTCGGCGTGAGCGGCACTACCTCGGTTGCCCCGCGCGATCTCTTCCCGCACGAGTACCAGATCAACGCGAAGGGGGCGTACGTCGACGGCATCTGCCGCTCGCCGTTCGATCCGTCGGCGCTGGCCGGGACGACCACGAGCACGCTGACGCTCTTCGCGCGGAAGAACGACGGCACATCGACCGTCGCGAAGCAGGGCGACTGCACGATTTACGCGGCGCAGATTCGCGAGAACGGCACGCTGGAGCACGACTACGTGCCCTGCATGAAGAACAACGTGGCGACGATGTACGACCGCGCGAAGGGGACGTTCTGCGCGGTGTCCGGCAGCGGGGCGTTTACGGCGGGCGACGAGGTCGGGCCCGACGCGGCGGACTGCGGTGGCGTCGAGTCGTTCTCCGGGGCAATTCCGTTCGGGCCAGCGTTGACGGTGACGGCGGTTGATGCCGTGGCAGGGGAGATGACCGTGTCGATCGCGGGCGCGCACGATGCCGGTGTTCTTTATGCGGTGGGTGGCCCGACGGACGCCGGCGCGGGACTTGCGGGGTGGGCCGAGACGAACTTCGTCTGCAAGGTGGCGGCGGGGACGCAGTCCGTCGTCGCGCCCGTGCCGTCCGCCTGGTGGGGCAACGGCTGGCAGGTGCGCTTCCTCTGGCGTTCCGCCGAGGACTTCCCCTACGACCGCGAGGTGGAATGGCTCTATTCGGCCGGCTCGGCGTGGGTGAACTCCCTCGTCATCCCCACGCGCGAGACGGAGGTGACGGTGTGCGGGAAAGGTAATTCGAACGTGTGCCTGTTCGGGCTGACGGAATACCTCTACCTCTTCTCGAACGGCACGACGTATTACGGGTACTTCGGCCAGAGCGGGTCGTTCGCGAACTACGGTCCCACGGCGTTCCACACGCTCTCCATCGGCCCGGCCGGCGTGTTCGTGGACGGCACGCAGAAGGTGGCGTTTCCGGGCGGGGGGCTTGCGTTCGCCGCCTTGGGCAAGGCGTTGCCGATCTTTTTCCGGCGCGATTCATCGACCGGCGACATCAACAAGAACGGTCCGTGCTGGATCAAGAGCGCGCGCCTTGCCGAGTCCGGGCGGCTCGTGCGCGACTTCGTGCCGTGCGTCTCGAACGGCGTAGCGTATCTCTACGACAAGGTGTCCGGCGCGTTCTTCGGCAGCGAGACCTCCGCCGCGTTCGAGCCCGGCGAGACGGTCGTCCGGATTGCGGACGCCGACGCGCTCGCGTGGTCCGGCCCGGCAGCGGCGAGAGACGCCTCTGCCACGTGGGACGGCGGTGGCGCCGACGACTCCTTCGCGACGGCGGCGAACTGGGAGGGGGACGCGCTGCCAGATCTCGCGAGCGGCGCGACGGTGCTGACCTTCGCCACGGGCGGAACGTCCGCCCGCGTCATCGCGCCGTCGTCGGCGCTGGGGCTGCGCTTCGACTCCGCCTCCGACTTTGCGCTGACGGGCGCCCCCGGCGCATCGCTCGCCCTCGGCGTGGGCGGCGTCACGCTCGCGCCCAACGCCGTGAGCGGGTCGTGGCGCTTCAGCGACATCGGCCTGCCGCTCGTCCTGACGGCCGATCAGACGTGGGATCTCTCGTCCGAATCCAAGCAGCGCATCCGTTTGCAGGGGAACCTCCAGGGCGCGGCCGACCGCACGCTCACGGTCACGGGCGACGGCTGCCTCTCGCTCTACTCGACGAACGACTTCGCGGGCACGGTGCGTCTCGAGGGCGGTGTGACGAAAGTGTTCTCGAAGGAACGTCCGTTCGGCTCGGCGGCGGAGGGCGGCGAGATCGTCATCGACCAATTGACCGGGCGTGCCGTGCTGCAGTCCTTCGGCGCCGTGATCGACAAGCCAATCGCCCTTGTCGGCGCGGACGTCAGCAGTTCTCGCTTCAGCTTCAGGGGCTCGTACGGCACGAACGTCGTTGCGGCGGCATTCACGCAGACGGGAGATCGGCTGAACTGGTATCTGGAGGGCAACAGCGTGACGACGCTCGCCGGCGGCGGCTCTTTCGCCGGTCCAGTACATTTCGACCCCGCGGACACGGCCTTGCGCACGCTGGTGGTCGAGGGTGCGCCGATCATCCAGCCGACGCTTGGGAACAGGGACATGGCGTTCAAGTTCCACGGGAAGACCGAACTGCACCTGAAGAATCCGGGCAACCGGATGTACATTGAGCTGGGCGCGTCGCAACAAGGCTCGGGCAGTTCCCTGCACTGCTGGACGAACGACGTGCTGAACTACCAGTGCGACATCATCCTCGGCTACGGCAGCACGCTGGACCTCCACGGCTTCGACCAGCAGGTCGGCGACCTGCAGACCGGCAGCGCGGGCCGTATCCGCAGCGACGAGCCGGCGACGCTCCTCGCCTACTACAATGACGGAGACGGAAAAACCTGGGGCGCGAACTGCGGCGTCGACGGCGCTGTCACCTTCAGGAAGAGCGGGCCGAAGCCGCTCACCATCAACGGCACGAACACGACGACGGGCGCGCTCGTGGCATTCGCCGGGCAGCTCGTGATGGGCGCGACCGCTTGCTGGCAGGGGACGGACGTGTGCGTGGGCCTTGAGACGAGCAACCGGCATCCGAGCCTGCGCCTCACGCGCAGCGACAGCTTCCCCAACGCGCGCCACACGGTCCTGACGATGACGGCCACCACGTCAAGCTCCTTCTTCACGGACTGCGGCGACTCGCGCGAACCGGAGCTGATCCTCGACGCGGGGGTGAACGCGGTGTTCAAGGACGTGATCCTGAACGGGCGGCGCCTGGCGTCCGGCACGTGGGGCGGCCCCGATTCGCCCGCGCAGAACAAGGACGGCACGCACTTCAGCGGCACGGGCATGATCACCGTCATCGGCAGCGGCACGATGGTCATCTTCCGGTGAGCCGCCGATGAAAGTGACACGCAAGAGATTTCTGGGCGGGATGGCCGCCATGGGTTCGATGGGCTGGCGCGCGTTCGGCGCACCGGCGCGGAAGCAGAAAAACTATCTCGACACGACGTGGTGGGACCCGTACGTGGAGAATATCACGGACACGGACACCTATCTGCGGCGGAAGTTCCGGCAGGACGTCACCGACAAGACGACCGGCCTC
>JAFRSR010000396.1 GCA_017427485.1 Kiritimatiellia bacterium | reverse complement strand
CTACCATGCGGCCGCCTCGGCGAGGCGACCCTACCAGCGGCGATTATGAAACGACGCTCGACGCGGACGTCCAGGCGCGCGCGACGACGCTCGTGAACCGCGCGGCCGCGAACGGCTACTCCGCGGCGGCCGTCGTGATGCGCGTCGACACGGCGGCCGTGCTCGCCCTCGCGTGTTCAGGCGACTATTTCTCGCCCGACGCAGGACAGGTGAACACGGCGCTGGCGCCGCGCCCGGCAGGCTCCACGCTCAAGCCGTTCCTCACGGCGGCGGCGATGGACTGCGGGTTCGTCACGCCCGAGGAGCGTCTTGCGGACGTGCCGAAGGCGTACCACGGCTACACGCCCGCGAACTTCTCCGCGACGCACCGCGGGTCGGTGAAGCTCTCCGACGCGCTCGTCCTCTCCCTCAACCTGCCGTTCGTGCAGCTCCTGCAGCGCCTCGGCGTGCCGCGCTTCGGCTCGGTCCTGCGCGCGCTCGGCTGCCGCCATTTGGGCGGTTCTGACGAAAAGTACGGCCTCGGGCTCGCAATCGGAAACGCCGAGGTGTCGCTCGTGGAGCTCGTGGGCGCGTACGGCTGCCTCGCTCGCGGCGGCACGTGGCTCGAACCCTGCGCGCTCGCGCGGGAAGCCGAGGCGCAGAAGGGCGTCGCGCCGCCGCGCGTGTTCTCGCCGGGGGCGTGCTGGCTCGTCTCGGACATCCTTTCCGGCGACCAGCGTTCTCTTCGCGCGCTCGGCCATGCGGCCGACGTGAAGGTGCCGCGCTTCGCGTGGAAGACGGGGACCTCTTCCGGCTACCGCGACGCCTGGACGGTGGCGTGGAACCCGGAGTACGTGGTGGGCTTCTGGTGCGGGCACAAGGAAGGCGGATTCGGGGACATGTCGGTGGTGGGGGCGGTCGCCGCCGCGCCGTTCGCGTGGGAACTCGCGCGCGGGCTCTATCCCGGGAACGAGGGGCCGTGGTTCGCGAAGCCGCCGGAGGTCGTCACGCGCGAGATCTGCGCCGAAAGCGGGTTCCCCGCCGCGCCCGAGTGCCCGAAGCGCGAGGAGGGCCGCGCGCTGAAAGGCGCGTCGTCGCCTGCGCTCTGCACGCTGCACCGGCGCGGGACGGGCGGAGAGGTCGTCACGCGCGGCGACGCCTATCTGCGCGCGTTCACGGGGGAGGCGGCCAAGGCCGAGCGGCTGGCCATCCGCGCGCCGCAGGACGACGCCGAGTTCCGCCTCGTGCCGGGACTCGCGCAGCAGCGGATCGTCTGCACCGTCGTGGGCAACGTGCCCGACGGCGCGCTTTGGTGGTTCGTGGACGGCGCGCCCGTGGGCGAGACGACCGGCAACGCCCCATTCGCGTGGGAGCCCGTTGCCGGCGCGCACGTGATCGCGTGCGCCACGGCGGACGGCGTCACCGCGTCCGTGCGCGTGCGCGTGACGGAGGATGACTCCGTCCGGTAGTATCTCCAAAATGAGCTGCTCTTTTGTTTTGACAGCATTACAGGATTGTCAGGATTTACAGGATTTTGTGATTTAGGAAACAATCCTGTTAATCTTGTAAATCCTGTAATCCTGTCTAAAAAGAGTCTGCGCCAATCAATCAGCCAACCACTATTTTTTTGTTTCCAGCGGGTAGCCGACGGGGTGGTTGAGGTGCAGGATGATCTTGTCCCCGAGGTTCAGCGCCTTCTTCAGCGCGTCGCGGTCCATCGAGCCGCGGCAGACCGTGACGAGGCCGTTTGCGGCGCAGTAGAGGTAGATGTTCCCCGAGACGATGCCTGCGTCGTAGTGCGTGAGCGTGCTCCGCTTGTCCTTGTAGGCGGGACCGCTCACGTCCGCGGTGATCAGCAGCGAGACCGGGGCCGCCGCCGCGTACGGCTGATGGGCGGCGATGGCCGGGCGCAGGTCCTTGTCGCAGACCTTGACGAGCTCGTTCGCCTTCGCGTCGTACCGGTACGCGCCCGACTTCATGCAGACGTAGACGGTGATCGTCTGCAAGTTCAGCGCGGTCGCGTTCGTCCGCTTGTCGGGACGGTTGAACCCGTTCGCCGCCCACAGGACGCCTGACAGCAGTTCCACGGGAATGTCCTTCCCGCAGAACGCGCGCTCCGAATGGCGCCCCTTGAGCGCCTGGATGACCGACACGCCGGAGTCCTTGTCCGGCGCCGGCAGCTTGATGGTCTCTGCCAGACCCACGCTGGCTGCGGCCAGCGCCGCCACGAGAATGATGTGCTTCATTTTTTCTCCTTTTGGATGTTGTTTCCTTTTGGTTGAGTAAATCCTTGTGGTTACTACCAAACCATCAAACCATCAAACTTTCAAAGCCTGGACCGGTTGACGAAATAGACGGCGCCGACCATGCAGAAGAAGGCCCAGAGGTAATCCCAGCGCCATTTCTCACCCATGAAGAGCAGCATGAACGGGATGAACACGCAGACGGTGATGACCTCCTGCGTGATCTTCAGTTGCGCGACGTTCATCCCCGAGGACGTTCCCAGCCTATTCGCGGGTACGGCGATCAGGTACTCGACGAACGCGATGAGCCAGCTCACGACGATGATGGCGATGAGCGGCCAATGGGGCGCGCCCGGTTTCTGGAACTTGAGGTGCCAGTACCAGGCAAACGTCATGAACAGGTTGCTCGCCACGAGCATGCCGACCGTGGCAAGGATTCCAAGAGGTTTCACTTCCATTTTGTTTCCAGATCAAGAACGGGCGACGGCGTCCATCAGGCCGCGGAAATACCCCACGGAGGCGGGAATCCATTCCGGATTATTCGGGAAGGCGTTGGCGAGCTCGATTCCGCAGGCACCCGCGTAGCCGATGTCGGCCAGTGCCTTCACAACCGTGTAGTAGTTGATCTTCCCTTCGGCGGAGTCCGTGCCCGAACTTCCGTTCGTTGGATCGGCGATGTTGCGGAAATGGCAGTCGAAGAGGCGCGAGGCATAGGCGCGGATTTCCGCCGCCGGGTCGAAGCCGTCCGCGAACGTGTAGGCGACGTCCATGCAGAGCCCCATCCGGCGGTCGAGTCCTTTCACCACCTCCCACACGTCGGCCGGCGCGCCGAAGAGGGCCGGTGCGCCCGTGGCGGGGTTGCGTCCGTGGTTGTGGATCGCGAACTTCAAGTCGTATTGCGCGCAGAGTTCCGCCACCTTCGCGCACAGCTCCGGCGACTGGCGGCGCTGCTTCCAGCCCTTGCCGCCGTCGGCCGCCGGCTTCCACGGCACGCCCACCACCACCGGCACGCCCAGCGCCGCCGCGTAGTCGAACGCGCGCTTCGCCTCGTCCTCCGTCTGCATGTAGATCGGCCCCACGCCGTACGGCGTCACGCCGTGGTCCGCGCATTTCTTCCGGAACGCGGCGATCTCCTCCGGCTTCGCCGTCAGCGGAAGGTGGAAGTCCTTCACGCAGAGGTCGTGGACGTCGAACCGTTCGAGCGCGGCGAGGGTTTCGTCGAGCGAGAACTTGTGGTAGGTGTAGCCCGCCATGCCGAGGCGGAACGGGAGCGAACGAGGAGTCGTCATTTTTCTTCCTTTTTCTGGGTTTGCGCAACGAGGGACGCGACGGGGGTGAGCGACAGGTTCATGCGGGCGTCGTCGCCGTTCATCGTGCAGAGGATGTACTTGTCTTTGCAGACGAATGCCGGATGGGGATCGGGATGGTCGTGCCAGCCGCCGTCGTCGTCGCAGAGCTTCGGGCGGACCGAATGGATGTAGACGCCCTGTTTCGTCTCGCGGTTCCAGAACCCGACCTGCCACTGGCAGCCGCGGTACCACTTGCCGACCGACATGTCGAAGGTGACGAGGCGGTTGTCCGCGGACATCGTGGCGTGGGCGGCGCGCCACGGGCAGATCGTCTCCTGCTTGCCCGTGGCGAGGTTCTGGTAGTGAACGGCGCTCGCGCACCAGTAGAAGCCCTTGCCGTCCTCCGCCCAGTGCTCATGCGTGGCGTAGTTGTGGTTGGGAATCCGGCTGGGCTGCAAGACGCGGCGTCCGTCGGGATAGGCGAGCCACATGCGCGGATACCAGCCGGTCTTCTTCTTGTATTCAATCGCGTCCGGAGTGCGCGAACACTTCTCCCAGGCGATGAGGGCGATGTCGTCGCGCACCGGGTTGAGCTGGTCGTGGTTGGCGAAGAAGGGCGTGGTGCCCCAGCTTTCCCACGCGCCCGTCTCGAAGTTGATGCAGCCCTGTTCATAGCGGTCGTCCAGGTGGGCGGCGATGAACATCTTCTTCCGGTCCGTGGTCAGCGTGGGATGCGTGGAGAGGTAGTAGACCTTCTTGACGTCCTTGAGAAGGGCGTCCGGAACCTTGCACACCACGATTTCCTTCAGCGGGTCCACGAGGAAGTCCCTGCGGCAGACGTGCCATTCCGTCGTTTCGCCCGACTTCTCGGAGCGGAAGTACCACAGCTGGTCGGTCTTGACGTCGAGGAACGGGATGCGCGTGGGGACGTGCAGATCCACGATGGTGTCGGTCTTGAAGTCGATTAGGGCCGTCGTGTTCAGGCGTTTTTTCTTCTTCGTCTTGCCGTCCGGCTCAAACTCGGGGTCGCGCGCCCAGAAGAAGATGAACCGGCCGTCGTCTGTCATGGACTTCTGCGTGAAATAGCAGCCCTGCTGGTGGAAGGAGAAGACGCCCGGCTTCAGCAGCCAGCTCTCAACGCCCGACGTGGGGTCCACGTGGCGCACGAACAGGTTCGACGTCTCCGGCGTCTTCAAAACCTGATTCCCGGCCGCGCCGACCGGCACGGCCGCCAGCGAGGCGGCAACTGCCGCCCAGATGACCTTGTTTCGCATGGCGGCAAAGTATACCAAATCGCCCGATGCGCGACAATACGCGATTCTTCAAACCGAGAGGCGTTCCCAATTGGAAATTGGCAACACTGGCAACATTTCCACATTGGCAACATTTCCAGGGATTCTCTGTAAGGATTGAGAAGATTGAGAGTTTTATGCATTATGAAGAACCGTCAATCAAAGGAAAAACAAATGAATGCCAGTCTGATTCCAATGGTGGTTGAAAAGTCCGGACAGGGCGAACGCGCATACGACATCTACTCGCGCCTCCTCAAGGACCGCATCGTGTTCGTGGGAGGGGAGATCGACGACAACATGGCCAACGCCATCGTCGCCCAGCTCCTCTTCCTGCAGGCACAGGACCCTGAGAAGGAGGTGTCGATGTACATCAACTCCCCGGGCGGCAGCGTCACGGCGGGGCTCGCCATTCTCGACACGATGAAGATGGTGAAGTGCCCGGTGGCCACGTACTGCGTGGGACAGGCGTCGTCGATGGGCGCGATCCTCCTCGCGTCCGGCGACAAGGGCCGGCGCTACGCGCTGCCGCACGCCCGCATCATGGTCCACCAGCCCTGGGGCGGCGCGCAGGGCAAGGCGAGCGACATCGAGATCACCGCGCGGGAGATCCTGCGCCTGAAGGAGATGCTCAACGGCATCCTCGCCGAGGCCTCGGGCCGCACGCTTGAGAGCGTCACCAACGACACCGACCGCGACCACTTCATGTCCGCCGAGGAGGCCAAGTCCTGGGGCATCGTGGACAAGGTGCTGTGACCTCATTGCCCTGCCAACCGCTCGGGCGCACAACGTCTAGATCCCCTTATGGAGAGCCGCCGTCTCGGCGGCTCTCTGGGACAACGGGCGCGCCCGTTGCGGTTACGCCTGAAAGGGGTGTTTCTTCACACACATCAACCCGTCCCGAAGGTTGTCAAAGGAGCGCATACGGTCCTTGGGTCTTGTTGGGTCTTGTTATTGTAGGCTACAAGGTTCTATGATATAATTCCTGTGCTTCGCGACATAAAAGAGGTAAGGGCTCCTTTGAGTCTCAGATGGATGAGGCTGCTAAAGGGAAGGAGTTCGTGCAGATCGACTGCACGTCCGGCAATAAGGACGAGGTGATGAGGGGGCTCTCGCCTTTCTACCTGGGACCTGTGGAGTGCTATGACGGTCTCGAGTCTGAGACGTTCGAGCGCGCGTGGCAATGCGCGAAGGTCTATCCTTGGACTATGGGTCCAGACGGCAACCCCGACTCTCGGTACTTCGCCTGGAGGGACGAGATGTGGTCGATAAAGGGATTTGGCGACAAGATGTCGATTCGCTTCCCGGTTGGAAAGAGGAATGTAGGAAAGTGCAGGTACTCCTGGTGGAAGGTGGATGGCGCCTTCGAGCGGCTCGGCTACATCGCGGCACGTAAGGCGATCTACATCCCGGTTTATGCAAGGGCGGTCGTGAAGACGGAGGCCTATCGCCGCCTCGTCGAGTTCCGCGACTCTGGGAAGAACCTCATGCTGATCGACTTCGACGGCTACAACATCCATCATCCCAAGTACAACTTCACCTATCGCGACGCGATCCACTGTCCGCTTCTGAAGATGGGGCACGGTTTTGTCCTTGCTATGCTGCTTGAGGGCTTGATCCGCGTTGAGGACGGAGAGGTTAAATATGCGGATGGGCTGATGGAGCCGACCAATCGTGAGTACTCGCCAGATCTCCGTAGGCTGACTGAGGAGGAGAGGCTCGTCCGCGGCGCGCGTGCGGGCGGCGTCACGCTTGAGGAGTGGACGGCGCTCGCGCCCGCCGACCGCAAGCTTCTGCGGAAGGCGGCCAGGAAGGAGAGTGTCTATGCGCGCGGCTTCACGAAGGCGGCCTGGATGCGCCTTCCGATGGCTGAGAAGTTCGCCATCCTACGCGGAACTGTCCCGGTTGGAACGTGATGAAGAGGTCATTTTTTGACAGGTGATACTCAAATAATGATCTGGTGAAAGCGAAAATGTTTCTGGCATGTAAGGAATCTGCCGTTGGCACGTTTGATGCTAGTGCCGTGAATGGAACAAAAGGAAAAACGAACGAATGAACAATGAAACTGTGATGAGTGACGAAGAGCTCTTCTTTGAAGAGAAGAGCGGAACGAAGGAATCCGCCCGCAAGGGCAGGGGACGTGGGAAGAAGTCGCCGAAGGACCTCTTCGGCAAGTTGAAAATAAAGATGGTCATGCGCATCTACGGCGTCACCCGTGCACGGGCGATGGAGATCATCGCCGGGCGCGCGGAGGAGGCGCAGGAGATGGAGCGTGCGAAAAACCGCGATGAAAGGTCGGAGGGGCGCCCTTCGGACGACGAAGAACTGATGTCCGCAGCCGAGTTCTTCGGTGCGAACTAAGGCAAGGTGCAAGTAAACAGTCAAGGAATACGAAAGGAAAACGAAAATGGCGAAATTCAAGCAGGTCCCGCAGAACTTCCTGTTCCGCAAGCTCATGAAGTACTGGGGAAACATGGTCCAGAACTACAAGGACGACTGCCGCGACGACGACTTCTTCGACGTCGTGCGCAACTGCTTCGACCACGAAAAGGCGGTGGAGCTGATCGAGGCGGCCTACGCGCCCGCCGAGCTGGAGGAGATGCGGCATGCGAAGTCCCGCACCTGCCGCCTGGACCTCAGCGACTCGCTGGACGACGTGTTCTGCGCGCTCTGGAACAACGAGGACTCGCGCGACAAGTGCCGCGCCGTCCTCGACGCGGCGCGCGAGTACATGGAGGCCGACTGGGCCACGAAGGGCGAGGACATCCTCGCGCGCCGTTTCGCCGAGCTCAAGCGCGTCCTCAAGCTCAGCGACCTCGAGGCCGAGCTGCTTGCCTTCGCCTACGTGCGCGACCAGACGTGCTTCAGCTGGCCGTGCCGCGTGGAGGACCGCGAGAAGCCCCTCTACTACGCGATGGCGCTCGACCGCTCGTACGACGAGGTGGTGAAGGCCATGTCGCCGAAGGGGACGCTCCTCAAGTTCAATCTCCTGGACAACGACTACGACTTCAGCCGCCGGACGCTGGGCGGGTTCATGGACGGCACGTCCGACGAGACCATCGAGCGCCGCTTCTACGCGAAGAGCGAGGAGAAGGACGTCCTCCCCTGGGCGTTCTACGGCGACCTCGCGTCGAAGGACGGCGAGGTCCTCAAGCGCATGGTCGCCGCAAGCGGCGGGAAGTGCAACATCCTCCTCTACGGCGCGCCCGGCACGGGCAAGACCTCCTTCGCCCGTTCCCTCGCGAAGGAGCTCGGACGCACCGCGTTCGAGGTCCGCCAGGGCGACGAGGACGGACGGAACATGAAGTCCGAGGCCCGCATGATGGGCATCCAGGTGTGCAATGGCCAGGAGGACCCCGCCACGAGCCTGATGGTCGTGGACGAGGCGGACGAGCTCCTGCGCGGGTCGTCGTGCGGCTTCGGCCTGTTCGGCCTCTTCGGGTTCGACACCGGCGGAAAGTCCACGGAGAAGGGCGTGATGAACAGCATCCTCGACGAGATGAAGCTCCCGGCGGTGTGGATCTCCAACGCCCCGGCCTGCGAAATGGACGAGTCCGTGCGCCGCCGCTTCGACTACTCCATCTGCTTCGAGCGCCTCAACAACGCCCAGCGCGTCGCGATCTGGCGCAACCAGGTGGCGAAGCACGGCCTGGAGTCGCTCATCCCCGAGGCGAAGATCGCCGAGTACGCCGTCAAGTACGAGACGAGCGCGGGCGGCATCTCCACCGTGCTCGAGAACGTGAAGCGCATGGCCCCCGCGCCCGAGCAGGTGGACGAGCTCGTCGCCACCCTGATGAAGCCGCACTGCAAGCTCATGGGCGTGAAGGACGCCCACGCCTTCCT
>JAFRSR010000395.1 GCA_017427485.1 Kiritimatiellia bacterium | reverse complement strand
GTCACATAAAAATTATGGCGCGAACATGCGAAAAAGCCCGTAAACACGGGGCCAGGAAGGGTTTTGAGGCAAAACTAACTGGCAAACTTGGGACGGACGACGCCTCGTCTGCGACGTCCCGCTTGCCTTCTACGAAGCCGCCGTCCTGCGTTTGCGCTAGTTTTCCGGGCAATTGTGCCTTTTTCCGTTTCCGCACGCCCCTTGCGGCGGATCGGGCGGATTTGGTATAATTGCCGCGACATGAAAAAGACAAGAAGAATGTGCCTGGCGGCTGCGGCGGGCATCCTCTCGGCAGGATGCCTCGCGGTCGAGATCGATCCCCTCACGACGCGCTGGACGTTCGGCGCGCACGAGCCGTACACGATGTACCGGCGCGTCGGCAACCACTGCACGGGCGGCATCGACGGCAACGCGCAGTGGGTGCAGGAATGGCTGGACTGGTTCGACGGCAACGCCCCGACGCTGATGGAGGAGATCGGACTGAACTTCCTCCATTCGCGCTTCTACAAGGGCATGGGCTGGGAGGTCGAGAAGAAGGACTTCCCGAACGTGCAGAAGTTCGTGCGGAACTGCCACGCGCATGGCGTGAAGGCGCTCGCCTACGTGCAGTTCTGCACGCTCTACCCCGAGGTCATGCGGCACGAGATTCCCAACATCGAGAGCTGGGCCGGGATCGACTACATGGGACGGAAGAACCTCTACGGCGGCTACAACGGACAGTATTTCCGCTGGGCGCCGTGCCTCAACTGCCGCGAGTGGGAGGAGTACATCAAGCGCATGTGCGCGATCGCCCTCACGGACGGCGGCTTCGACGGCATCATGTTCGACAACGTGTTCGACTATCCCTGCTACTGCGACAGGTGCCTGAAGGAGTTCCGCGCCTATCTTGCCAAGATCGAGAATCCCCAGGAGCGGTTCGGTTTCGAAGACCTTTCGGGAATGCTCCTGCCGCGTCTGGAGATGTCGCGCCTGCGCCACATGGACATCAAGGATCCCGTGCTCCAGGCCTGGACGGTCTGGCGGTGCGACGTGATGAACGGCGTGCTGCAGCGCTTCCGCGCGCACATCAAGGGCGTGAAGCCCGACGCGATCGTCTCTGGCAACCCCTCGCCGTACAGGAGCCGCTCCCGGTTCGCGATGCGGGCGCAGAACATGGCCGAGATGTGCAAGGCGTTCGACTTCATCATCATGCAGAACGCGAACTTCCCGGAACTCAAGTCCGACGGTTCCGTGGTCAACCGCGTACGCGACCTCAAGTACGCGCAGGACATGGGCCAGCGCATCGTGGCCCTGTGCGACACCGACACCAAGATCATCCCCGAGCGCGAGGCGAAGTTCCTGATGCCGCTGGTCGAGGACATCGTCTATGGCGGCATCCCGACCGACCGCACGATCATCGCGCCCTCGCCCGAGCCGGGATTCGTCAACCAGGAGGCCCTGCGCCGGCGCAAGAAGCTCCATGTCCGCTTCAACGCCTTCGTCGCCGCGCACCGCGACGCGCTCGGCTCCCCGACGGACCACTCCGTGCGCATCTTCTATCCCGAGCGCGAAATCCTCTTCTCCGAGCTGACGCACCAGGGCGTCGTGGCGGCCGAGGAAATCTTCCTGCGCAACCGCGTGCCGTACGGGTATCTCGTCTCGTATTCGGACGATCCGTTCACGGTCCCCGAGGGGACGGAGGTGATCGTCGTTCCCGGGCTTGCGTCCCTTTCCGACACCCAGATCGACGCGCTCGTCGGTTGGGCGAAGAAGGGCGGGAAGCTCGTCGTGACGGGGGACTCCGGCCGCTACGACCACTGGAACGCCCAGCGGCGCGTGAACAAGTTCCTGCCGCAGCTGAAGGGACTGCCCAACGTCGTCCTGCGCGCGTCCGACGACCGTATCCCCGGCGCCGAACTCGACTGGCGGTATGTCGTTCAACCGCCGAAGGACGGCGGCAAGGCGTTGATGGCCGATCTGCTGGCGGTCGGCTGGACGCCTCACGTGCGGTTTGAAGGCCTGCCGCCACACGTGTTCGCGGAATACCGGCGCATGGCGTCCGGCGCGCTGGCCGTGCATCTCGTGAACTATGATCCGGCTCGTCCGATCCAGGGCGCGCGGATCGTCCTGCCGTCCGGCCGAAGCGCGACGGTCGAGGAGCCGTTCGGCGCCGACGCGTCCGCGCGTCCGCTTCCTACGGACGGCACGTTGCCTGCGTTTGGCGAATACCTACTGGTGACCGTGAAATGACGAAAGAGCTTTGCACATGACGGCGCTGGATTATCTGGCGATCGGCGTTTTCTTCGCGATGCTGTTCGGCATCGCGGTGCTCTGTTCGCGCCGGGCGGGACGGGACGCGAAGGACTTCTTCCTCTCCGGACGCTCCATGCCGTGGTGGCTCGTCGGCGTCTCGATGTGCGCCGCGTCGACGTCTACGAACTCCGCCAACATGTTCACGGAGTTCATCCGCAACTCGACGCTCGGGGAGAACTGGAAGTGGTGGGCGTTCCTGCTCACGGGGATGCTGACGGTGTTCGTCTATTCCAAGCTGTGGGTGCGTTCCGGCGCGAAGAGCGACATCGAGTTCTACGAGCTGC
>JAFRSR010000394.1 GCA_017427485.1 Kiritimatiellia bacterium | reverse complement strand
CTTACGTGCGCGACCCCGTATGACGTGCCGACGAACGCGACCGTGTACCTCGACGGCGAGAAGATGAACTACGAGCAGAACAAAGGCCGCCCGGCCGACCTCGACAATTGGGCTTCGGGCAGCGTTGTGGGCGTCGGCGGCCGCTCGACGGGCGGGCAAACCTTCAAGGGGCGCATCTACGCCGCGCGTCTCTACGACGGCGAGCTTACTAGGGAGCGGGTGTGGCAGAACAACAAGATCGACAAGGTGCGCTACGCGAACGCGCTCAGGTGGGCCGGCGGCGACGGCGCGTTCGAGACGCTCGGCAACTGGCGCGAGGTCGACGCGGCGGACGCGCTCCCCGGCACGGACAACACGGTGGAGCTGCCGCTCGGCACCTACACGATCGCGCTTGGGCAGAACCAGACGATCGGCGCGCTGCGCGCGCGCAACGGCCGCATCGGCTACGCCCCGAGCATCGACGTGACGGTTGACATGGGCGGACATAAGCTCACGGTCATGGGCAACGTCGAGGCGCAGGGAACATACGGCTACTCGTCGGATCGCTTTGCCCGCCTCGCGCTCACCAACGGCACGTTCCAGGCTGAGGAACTCAAGCTGGGAGCCTTCTCCGATTACATTGTCGACCGGACGTCAACCACGATCGGCTACACGGGGCCCGATCCCGCCTCGGCTCGGCCTTTCCTGGCCGGCTCGGGTTCGCTCAGCGTGGTGGGGCCGGGCACGACAGCGACGATCCGCAAGGACATCACGATGCTTGGCGCGTTCACGAGCCTGCGCGTGGCAGGCGGCGCGACGTTCGCCTGCAAGGGAATCCGCGCCTACGCCGAGCAGGACCGGATGAGCACATATCCCGCCGGCGTGTACGACAGGATGCAGATCGAGATCACGGGCGCGGGGACGACGGCCAACATCAACGACCCTTGGATACACCGCGACGTGGACTTCACGATTAGCGACGGCGCGACAGTCACGATCCCCTCCAGTTCGGAATATTTCGCCTCGGTCGGTTGCTACATCGGCTGCATCGGGCGGAGCTTTGAGGATGTGGGCGGCAACAGCACGAGGTTGGTCGTGGACAACGCGTCGCTGACGCTCAAGAGCACGGGTTTCGGCGTCGGCGTCTCGTACAAGGGTTCGGGCGGCCCTGGCACGTCGATGACGGTGCGGAACGGCGGCACGCTGACGCTTTCGGGCGTGCAGCGCTTCTTCGTGGGCGTGGCGCGGTATGTGAGCGGATTGGCCATCAATTCGACGAACTGCGTCCTGAACGTGCAGGGCGGCTCGACGTTCGCCGCGGGATCGGCGAAGGTCGAGATCGGCGCTACCGGCGATACGTCGTACAGCGGCATCCAAGTAGACGATTCGACGATGTCCGGCTGCAAGGTCCTCTACATCGGATCGAAGGAAAACGGGCGTTGCAGCTCGAACGACTACTTCCACGTGTCGGGCACGGCGGCGAGCGTCGGCGTGACCGGTACGGACGCCGACTCGATCAAGCTGCGCGCGGGCGCGCAACTCCGGTTCACGCTTCCGGCGAACGGCTTCGCCGCGACGCCGATCACGACGGCGGGCGGCGTGAGAGTCGTCGCCGATGCGGACGAGTCCGTGCAGACCTATTCTGTCGTCCCATCGAAGATCGTGATCGACGCCTCGGCGTTCGATCCGGACCGCCTTGGCCGCAGGCAGACGCTCCTTACGTGCGCGACGGACTCCACCGCCTCGCTCGAGATGCTCGCGGCGAACGTCGAGTTCGTCAACACGCCCGCGCGGAAACGCGGCCAGGTGATCGTCGAGGACAACGGAACGAAGCTCGTCTACAGGGGCGCCGGCGGCGGCACGATGGTCGTGGTGCAGTAGGGGTTGTTTATGGGAAGGACAAAGGACAGAGGACGGAGGACAAAGGCGGGAACCTCAATCCTTTGTCTTTTGTCCTCTGTCCTCTGTCCTGAAACATTGAAAGCGAAAGGAAAATATCGATGAAGAAACTCATGTGTCTCGTTGTAATGGTGGCTGGCGCGCTCGGCGCGCAGCAGCAACCGCTGAACCTGAACGGGAGCTGGGAGTTCGCGTTCGCCGAGGGCAAGACGCTCGAGACGGCGGGCGAAGCTGATTTCGCCGCGACGGACCGGATGTCCGTGCCTGGTTGCTGGGACATGCTCCCGAAGTGGCTCTGCAAGCGCGGGACGGGTCTCTACCGTCGCACGTTCACGCTCGCCGAGCCGGTGGAGAACGCGTGGATCGTGGTGGACGGCATGGGCCTGCGCGCGCGGTTCGCCGTCGACGGCAAGCCGGCGGGCGGCGTGCTGCCGTTCCCGTGGGGCCGTCTTGAGATCCCGACCGGCCCGCTCGCCGCCGGTACGCACACGCTCTTCGCTGCGCTCGACAACGTGCTCGACTGGTCCACGCAGAAGCTCGCGCTGCCGTACTACGACTTCTACCTCTACGGCGGCTTCTACCACGGCGTGGGCCTCGAGTTCGACAACCGCAAGTTCTTCGTCCGCACGCGCGACTACAAGACGGGCATGGTGGAGGTCGAGGCCGTGAACTTCGCGCAGGGCGACTTCGACGCGACGCTCGTATTCGACGGCAGGAACGAGGTGAAGGCCTCGTTCCGCAACTTCCGCGCGACCGTGCGCGTGCCCGAGTTCAAGCTCTGGAGCCCCGCATCCCCGAACCTCCACACCGTCTCGTTGGGAGGCGCCGTGTCGACCCGCTTCGGCATTAGGGAGATCAAGGCGGAGAAGAAGCGCCTGTGGCTGAACGGCGAGATCCTGTTCCTGAGGGGCGCGAACCGCCACGAGGCGCATCCGCAGTTCGGCGCGGCCACGCCCGAGGCGCTGATGTTGCAGGACATCCAGCTCCTGAAGTCGCTCAACGGCAACTTCTTCCGCGGCTGCCACTACCAGCAGAGCCAGCGGTTTCTCGACTACTGCGACGAGATGGGCGTCCTTGTGTGGGAGGAGTCGCTCGGCTGGGGCAACAACGCCAAGCAGATGGGCGATCCCGAGTACTTCCGCCTGCAGGTGGAGCAGACGCGCGCGATGGTGCGCGCGAGCTTCAACCACCCGTCCGTGATCATCTTCGCGTTCCAGAACGAGAACGCCTCGCAGACGAAGGAGGGAAAGAAGATGAACGACGCGCTCATCGAGGCGATCCGGTCGCAGGACTCGGGCCGCCTGATCACCTTTGCCTGCAACCACAACGCCGACGACATCTCGAACGCGAACACGGACCTCGTCTCGTTCAACACCTACCCCGGCTGGATCGGCTCCAACGCCGGCACGTTCGAGAACCAGAAGAACCTCATCGACGCGGCGGTGACGAAGATCGTCACGCGCTTCCGCAAGCTCTACCCCGAGAAGCCGATCATCGTCTCGGAGATGGGCACCACCGCCATCTACGGCTACCACGACCCTGCGGCGGGGCAGGGCACGGAGGAGTTCCAGCTCTATTACAACAGGGACGTGCTCGACCGCATCTTCGCCGATCCCGAGATGGCCGGCCTTACGTTCTGGCATTTCGCCGACGCGCGCACCTACCACCGCGACGGCTCGAACATCCGCTCCAAGCTGCTCGCGGAGAACATGGCCGGCCTCTACGACGGCTACCGCCGCGCGAAGGTTGTGACGACGGCCGTGCGCGAGGGCTTCGCCCGCAAAGCCGCCGGCGAATCCCCCGCGAAGGCCGAGTGATCGGGAGGCAAGGAGCAGGTATGAGCAGACTTCTCATTGCAGCAATCGCCGTCGCCTTAGCGGGAAACACATTCGCCCTGTCTCTGTTCGGCTTGTCGGGTTCCTCGTGGAAGGACTACGACAAGGCCGTGAACAAGGGACTTCCGCGCACCGCCACGAACGTGCTTGCGAAGATCGAGCGCGAGGCGTTGGCGAAAAAGGACTGGCCGAACGCGGCGCGCGCCATCATCACGCGCGCGAACGTGGAGCGGGGAATCCGCGACGACACGACGAAGAATTGGCTGCCCGCGTTCGCCGCGCGCATCGACGCCGCCCCCGCCGAGCTGCAGGCCGTGCTGCAGCTCCACCTCGCGCACGTGTACCTCGACGAGTCGCAGCCGTGGCGCTGGGGCGGGGCGCGTCCCACGAAGCTCTCCGACGCGGCCGCCACGAACCAGCCGCCCTGGGCGCCCGAGCGCCTCAACGAGACGCTGGAGGCGCAGTTCGCGAAGGTGCTCGCGCACGCGGAAGACCTGAAGGCGTGCCGCGTGGACACGTGGGGATTCCTCACGTCCCGCGGGACCCTGCCCGATTCCTACCGTCCCACGCTCTTCGACGTCGCCGTGCACGACATGCTCGGGTTCTACGGCCGGACGATTCCCGACAAGACGCTGGAGAAGGGCCTCGCGCTCCTCGACCGCCTCGTCGAGTTCCACCGCGGCGACGACATGAAGGACGCCCTTGCGGACGCGGAGCTCGCACGTCTCCGCCACGAGCATTCCTTCGCCCAGATGCCGGAAAAGGAACGCGACGCGCACTATGCCACCGCGCTCGACGCGTTCATCGCCCGTTACCTTGACGTGACGGATGTGTCCGCGCTCGCCGTCCACGCCCGCGCCGAGCTGATGGAGCGCGCCGGCGACCTTGTGGACGCGTACGCCAAGGCCGAGACCGGCGCGAAGCGCTGGCCGGAGAGCGTGGGCGGGAGGCTCTGCGCAAGCCTGATGAGAAAACTGGAACAGCCGGATTTCACCGTGAAGACGGAACGCACGTGGAACGCGCCGTGGCCGGACCTCGTCTTGAAGTCGAAGAACATGACGAACGTCTGGTTCCGCATCGTGCCGGTCACGTTCGACGACATCCGCGACAACAGCGTGTGGGACAACGGATACTACCGCGCGTCGGACATGCTGAGGAACCTGGCGAAGGACAAGGGGGCGCGGACGTGGCAGGTCGCCGTGGAGGATCCCCGCGACTTCAAGATGCATGAATCGAAGTTCCCCGTGCCGTCCGACCTCGCGCCCGGACACTACGTGCTCTTTGCGGCGATGGACGACCGCTTCGGCGACAAGGACACGCCTCTCTTTACCCGCATCGTGACCGTGACCGATCTCGCGCTCGCGCAGGCGGGCGGCGAAGGCAGCGTGCGCGGCCGCGTGTGGCGCGCCGAGAGCGGCGAACCGGCCGCCGGCGTCACGGTTGAGTGCTGGGAGAGCAAGTCGGGGCGCAAATACGAACTCCCCCACACGCTCAAGACGGGCGCGGACGGCTCGTTCGAATTGCGCAAGGACCGTACCTACGGCTACCTGCGTGTGCGGGACGGCGCGCACGAGGTGCTTTCGCTTTCAACTGTCGGATCCGGGTCGAACTATCAGGAGAAGGAGACGTTCGGCCATGTCGACTTGCTCACGGACCGGGCGATCTACCGTCCCGGGCAGACCATCCGCTTCAAGGGCGTGGCCTACTACACGAACCCGCACACACGGGACTTCCGCGTGTTGCCGGATGCGAAGGTCATCGTCGACTTCAAGGATCCCAACGGCAAGCCCGTCGGCTCCGTGAAATTGACGACGAATCCGTGGGGATCGTTCCACGGCGAGCTCACGGCGCCGCGCGGCCGTCTCACCGGAAGCTATGAAATCAGGGTCCGCGCCCACGCCGAGGACACGTGGGCGAACGCGCGGAGCAGCGTCCGCGTGGAGGAGTACAAGCGCCCGAAGTTCCGCGCCGAGTTCGAGTCCGGCAGCGCGGACGGCGTGCTGGGGAAGACGGCGACCGTCAAGGGGCGCGCGCGCACATACTCCGGACTGCCCGTGCAGGGCGCGCGCGTGACATGGCGCGTGAAGCGGAGTACCTCCTATTCCGAGTGGTGGTGCTGGCTCTGGGGCGATTCCAGCCGGAGTGACGACGAGGGTTACTTCGCCACGGGCGAGACGGAGACGGACGCCGACGGCGCGTTCGCCGTGTCGTTCGTGCCGGAACCGTCGCCGACGGCCGACCTCTCTGGCGAGCCGACGTTCCTCTTCGACGTCTCGGCGACGGTGGTGGACACGGCGGGCGAAACGCACGCGGCGGAGATGCATTTCCGCATCGGAACGGTCACGTGGAGCGCGCATGCGGGCGTATCCGAGCGGTGGCTCGCGGTGGACGGCGCGGAGAAGCGCGCGTCCGTGCCGGCCTACGCCAACCTCCACACGCTCGGCGGCAAGCCCGTGAGCGGAAAGGGCATACTGCGCGTTTTCGCGCTGAAGGGTCCGGCCTTGCCCGTGCGCAAGCCGGCGGAGAGCGGTCGCTATTATGATTACAACGGCCGTCGCATCAAGGAAAAGCCCGCGCCGCAGCCGTGGAACTGGGAACGCTGGGAGCCGGGCGCGGAGGTACTGTCGCGCGCCGTCGAGACGGACGTGAAGGGCGGATGGAAGGGGACGCTCGACCTGCCCGCCGGCGCGTACCGTCTCGTGTTCGAGGCGCAGGACCCGCAGGGGAAGACGGTCAAGGCGATGGACACGTGCGCCGTGTTCGACACGTCCGGGGAGAGATGCGTGATCGCCGTGCCGGAGTTCTTCCGCGTGAAGGACCACAGCGTCAAGGCCGGCGACGCGATCCGTCTCTACTGGGCGACTGGCTACGCGACGGGCTACGGCCGCCTCACGCTCACGCAGAACGGCAAGAAGATCTACGACCGCACGACGGATCCGTCGAAGCCGGTCCATTATCTCGAGTTCCCCGTAGGTGATGCGAACCGCGGCGACATCTACGTCGAGACCGAGTTCCTGCGCGAGAACCGCCTCTACCACCAGAGCGCACGCATTTCGGTGCCGTGGGACAACATGGACATCAAAATCAAGAGCGAACATTTCACAAGCAAGCTCGTGCCGGGCACGGAGGAGAAGTGGTCGTTCACCGTGAGCGCGCCGTCCGAGATGGTGGCGCTCATGTACGACAAGTCGCTTGACGCGTTCGTCTGGCACAACCCGCTTCTGTCGTTCGGCCGTTATTTCACGCCCCGGACGCGCTGGCCGAGCACGCCGCATCTCCAGAACGACTACCAGAGCCTCTACCACCTGGACGGACACTTCCCCGGCGGGGGATACTCGCCGAGCGCGTCATGGCGGACGTGGAAGAGCCAGACGCGCGCGATCAGGATGAACTCCTACCGCAGTCGAGGTTTCGGCGTGATGGCGGACGTGGCCTGCGCGGCACCGGAGGATGACGCAGCGGCCGGCGGGCGAGATCTGCAGAAGATGGCGGCACCCCGCGCGGCTGCTGTACCGGCGGCGAGGGCCACGGCCGGCGGCGAAGAGGCCCCCGCCAAGCCGGAGACGGACGTCCCCGCGCGGAAGAACCTGCAGGAGACGGCGTTCTTCCTGCCGACGCTGGAGTCCGACGCGGACGGCCGCGTGAACTTCACGTTCACCGTGCCCGATGCGCTGACGGGCTGGAAGTTCGTCGCGTTCGCGCACGACAAGGGACTCCGCAGCGGCATCCTGCGCGACGACACGATCGTGACGACGAAATCGCTCATGGCGGAGCCGAACGCGCCGCGCTTCGTGCGCGAGGGCGACGACTTCCTCTTCGCCGTGAAGGTCACGAACACGGAGGACGAACCGCAGAAGGGCACGGTGTCGCTCGCGTTCGAGGACGCGGAGACGCTCGTGCCCGCCCCGGTCGGCGGCGGCAGCCAGCCCTTCGAGCTGAAGGGGCACGAGTCCAAGAGCTTCTCGTTCCGGGTGAAGATCCCGGACGGACAGGGATTCCTCAAGTACACGGCGCGCGCGAAGGGCGACACGTTCGCCGACGGCGAGGAGGGCTGGCTGCCGGTCCTCTCCCGCAGCATCTTCGTGCGCGAGGCCGTGCAGCTGCAGGTGCGCGGCGCGGGCACGCGCACGTTCGCGCTCACCAACCTGCTTGCGAGCGCGAAGTCGGATACGATCCGCAACGTGGACCTCACGGTGCGCGCGGTGTCGCGTCCGGCCTGGTACGCGGTCCTGGCGCTCCCCTACCTGATGGAGTTCCCGCACGAGTGCTGCGAACAGACGTTCAGCCGCTTCTACGCGAACGCGCTCGGCGCGCACATCGCGAATTCCGACCCGCGCATCCGCGCGACCTTCGAGACGTGGAAGGCGGCGGGCGGCGACACGCTGAAGAGTCCGCTGGAGCAGAACGAGGACCTCAAGGCCATCGCCCTCGACTCCACGCCGTGGGTGCGCGAGGCCGCGAGCGAGACGGCTTCACGCCGCCGCGTGGGCCAGCTGTTCGAAACGGAGCGTCTTGCGTCGGAGCAGGCGCGCTGCATCGAGAAGCTCGCGAAGGACCGCAACGGCGACGGCCGATGGCCGTGGTTCCCGGGCGGACGTTCGTCGGACGGCATCACGCTCTACATCCTCGCCGGCTTCGCGCGCCTCAACCACCTCGCCGGCGTGGCGTATCCCGATTTCTTCAAATCCGCGTGCATCGCGCTCGACAGGGAAGTGGTCGCGGACATCGCGCGGCGCGTGAAGGAGGCGAAGAAGCTGAAGATGAAGTTCCACGCCTGCGGATGGGACGTGCAGTGGCTGTACCTGCATTCGTTCACGGGCGTGTCCGAAGCCGATCCGGAAACGAAAAAGCTTCTTCTCAAGCACATCGCCGACGAGTGGCTCGACTTCGGGCTTGAGACGCAGGCGTATGCCGCCATCGTGCTGCACCGCTTCGGCAAGAAGGGCGCGGCGAAGGACATTATCGCCTCGCTGAAGGAGCGCGCGATCGTCTCGGACGAGATGGGCATGTACTGGAAGCGGTCGAGCTTCTACTCGTCGAGCCTCTTCGCCGCGCCCGTCTCCACGCAGGCCGTGATCATCGAGGCGTTCATGGAGGTGACGGGCGACGTGGAGAGCGTGGACGCCTGCCGCGCGTGGCTGCTCAAGCAGAAGCAGACGCAGAACTGGAGCTCCACCGCGTCCACGGTGGACGCCATCTACGCGATCCTCTTGGGCGGCGGCACGGACCTGCTCGCGGGCGACACGCTCGCGACGGTCACGCTCGGCGGCAAGGAGGTGCCGAAGGCGAACGCCGAGGCGGGCACGGGGCTCTACACGCACAAGGTGCCGGTGAAGGAGATCAAGCCGGAGATGGGCGCGATCACGTTCTCGAACGACGCAAAGGGCGGCGTCGCCTGGGGCGGCGTACACTGGTCGTACTTCGAGGATGTCCTGAAGGTGCGCGCGCACGAGCCGAAGGAGCTGCATGTGGTGAAGAAGTACTACCGCAAGGTGCGCGGGACGCAGGGAACGCGTCTCGCGCCGATCGAGGGGGCGCTGGAGGTCGGCGACGAGCTCGTCGCGCGAATCGTCCTCACGAGCGACCGCATCTTCGAGTACGTGCACGTGCAGGACGAGCGTCCGGCGTGCGCGGAGCCGGTGGACGTGCTCTCGCGCTACCGCTGGCAGGACGGCGTGGGCTACTACCAGTCCACGCGCGATACGGCCACGCATTACTACATCGACCGTCTCGGCAAGGGCACGTTCGTGCTCGAGACGTCCTTCCGCGTGCAGCAGCGCGGCACGTTCGTGGGCGGCCTCGCGACGGTGCAGTGCATGTACGCGCCCGAGTTCACGGCCCATTCCTCCGCCGAGCGCGTCGAGGCAAAGTAAGAGATGTCCGTGACCGCATGAACGACCTGTGCGGACAGCAGATCGCCGGATACCACGTGGTGCGGCTCCTGGGAAGGGGCGGCATGGCGGAGGTGTACGAGGTCGAGCGGCCCGGCGTGCGCCGCGCGATGAAGGTGTTCGTGAACGATGGCCAGCAGGCGGAGTTGCTGAAATCGCGCTTCCTCGCCGAGGGACGTCTCCTCGCGCGGCTCGACCATCCGCGTCTCGTGAAGGTGCACGACTGCGGCGTGGACGAGGCGACGGGGCGGCCGTATCTCGCGATGGACCTTGTCGTGGGGGCGGACGGCGAGCCGCACACGCTCGCCTCGCTCCACGGGGAACACCAGATCACGGAAGAGAGGCTCCTGGGCTGGTACGCGGACCTCGCCGCCGCGCTCGCCTACATCCACGCGGCAGGCGTCGTCCACAGGGACGTCAAACCGTCGAACATCCTCGTCGCCGCCGACGGCCATGCCGTCCTTGCGGACTTCGGCGTGTCCCGCGTGAGCGACAAGGACCTCCGCACGGAGCTGTCGATCGACGCGACGATGGCAACGGACGCGCCGACGCTTTCGCGGATCGTCTTCGGTACGGCCAACTACCTTGCGCCCGAGGTCCGGCGCGGCGATGCCGCCACGGCGGCGGCCGACCTCTACGCGCTTGGCGTGACGTTCTTCCGCTTGCTGACAGGCGTCTGGTACGAGCCTGACACCAACGCCTTGGAACTGCTGAAGTCCTTCGACCCTGTGTGGCGCAGGATTTTCCCCGCCTTGCTCGCCGCCGACCCGCACCGCCGTTCCCTGCCGCCATGCCGTCGTACGCACCGACTGTGGGCCTGGTTCGTTCTTGCCGCCGCCGTGATCGCCGTGGCAACGGTCTGTGCTTGCCATTTTCTGCATTCAGGCAAGGTTCGTGTTGTTTCAGTTAGTGAAGGTGTTGTTTCGGTCAAGGAGGGTGAGGCTCCTGGCAACAAGGACACCCCTTCGGAAAAAGGCGGGCGCGCGACTGAACGTTCGATCGAGAGTATTTTCTTTGTCCCCTGAACTGTCCTTTTTCTCGAAACATTCCGTATATAGCAACAGACGAGGGCGATGGTCGCACTCGAAGGAACAAGGAAAGGATTGAAATGAAGTTGAAACTGATTGCGGTCGCCGTTCTCGCGGCGCTGACGGCCGTGGCGATGCCGACAAACGAGCAAATCGCACAGGCGAACAAGGACGTGCAGGCATCGCTCAAGAAGCAGATCGCCGCCTGGCAGAGCGGCGACATCTCCGACGGCGATTTGGCCGCGCTCATGCTCAGCCATGCCGGCAAGTTCAAAGACGAACCGCGGCATTACGCCTGCCTCCAGGCCGCCTTCGCGGCCGCCGTGCGCGCCGGAGACGCGGCATTCGCGGCGAGGGTTCTGAAGCAGATGCGGTCCGAAGTTGACGGATTCTCCGCCCAACATGAGAAACGCGTGATGGACAAGGCACTCGCCACGACTAACGGCAAAAAAGCGGCGACTTTCAGACGTTCGTTGACGGAGCGTTTTGCCGAAGTCGGCCGTTCGACTGCGCAAATCGAGCTGGCCGAACACATGAAGCGAATCGTGATCCCGGTCTTGGACTTCAAGCCTCCGACGACCTTGCCGGATGTCATCACTTACCTGCGGCAGCAAAGCATTGAGCACGGCGATCCCACCCAGCCCAAAGGCGAACGCGGCATTCCGTTCCTTCTGAAGGGCAATCTGGCGGGAAGGGCGGTGCCGAAGCTGCTTGCCAAGAACATTTCGCTCTATGACGCCTTGAATCTCGTTTGCCAATCGACGGAAACATCTTTCTTCCTTCAGGAAGGAACCGGCAAGGTAATTGCCGTGATCGAGTCCACCCGTGCCGAAGACGTGGCCGGCAACGGGCGCTCGCACAACATCCGCGCCTTCCGTCCGCCGGTCCCGCGCACGCATGCCGAAATCGGGCTTGTCGGGCGGATGAAGAGGATTATGATCCCATCAATTTCTTTCAAACCCCCGGCGACAGTTGCGGATGCCATCGAGTTTTTCCGCGATCAAAGCGTCGAGCATGACGATCCGACCCTGCCCAAGGACAAACGTGGCATCCGCTTCATCCTGAAGGGAGGAGATGCCGACAAACTGGCGAAAACGCCTGTACCCAAACTCGCCGCAAAAAACCTTTCTCTCTATAATGTGTTTAATCTCGTGTGCGAAGTGACAGGGTTGGCGTACCGTTTCGGCAAACAACAGGAAATCGTGATTGAGTCGTTGAAGTGACGGACGAATCGAGGAAATCCAGCGCGTGGAGCTATCCGGAGACGTCGGCGACGCTCCTCCGGACGCTCCGCGAGGCCCGGAGCGGCGTCGATGACGCGGCCTGGGCCCGTTTCGTCGACATGTACGGACCCGTGGTGCACCATCTCGTGCGCCTCCTTTCGCCCGGCATTTCCGACGCCGACACGGACGAGGCGGTGCAGGACGTGTTCGTGAAACTCGTCAACATCCTGCGGTCCGGCGCGTACGATTCCGCGAAGGGGAAGTTCAGGACGTACCTCTCGACGCTCGTCCGGCGTCTCCTCATCGACCGCTACCGCGAAGCCGCGGCGCGGCGGCGGGACCGGCAGGTCGAGCTGGACGCGGCCGAACAGATCGGGATCGACGACGACCCGGGCGCGTGGATGGACGCGAAGTGGCGCGTCGCCTGCCGTATGGCCGCCGAACGCCGCGTGATGGAGGAATCCGCCATTTCGGAGCAGAGCCGCGACGTGTGGCGCCTGCTCACGCGCGAAGGGCTTTCCGTGAAGGAGGCGGCGAAGCGCCTGGGCATACCCGCCAACACCGTGAGCAAGTTCAAATGCCGCGTCGAGACGCTGATCGACAATGTCCTCAAGATGTACGGCAAAATCTGATATACTATTGGCATGAAAAAGCCACTCATTGTCGCAGCCCTTGTTCTTGGGGCGCAGTTCGTACATTCACAGTCCGCCCAGGTGAAACTGCCCGACCTGTTCGGCGACCATGCGATCGTGCAGCGCTCACGCGCGACGGCCGTGTGGGGACGGGCCGCGCCGGGCGAAACGGTGACGGTGGCGCTCGGAGGCGTCTCGGCCACGGCGCGTGCGGCGGACGACGGCTGGTGGCTGGCCCGCCTCGACACGTCAAAGCTCGGGGACGGGCCGTTCGACCTCACGGCGCGCGGCGCTTCCGGCGCGGTGACCTCCACCGACATCCTCGTGGGCGAGGTGTGGCTCGCCGCCGGGCAGAGCAACATGGAGTTCACGATGAAGGGCGGGTTCGGCCCGATCATGGACTACAAGGCGCGCGCGGCGGCCTGCGCGGGGCGTCCGATCCGCATGTTCAAGCTCGCGCGCCGTTCGGAGCCCGCGCCGATCAAGGGCGACGCGAAGGGCACGTGGCGCGTGGTCTCGCCCGAGACGCTCGGCAGCGTGACGGCGGTGGGCTACACGTTCATCGACACGCTCCAGCGCAACCTCGGCGGCGCGGCCGGCGTGGTGGACATCTCGTGGAGCGGCACGCGCTGCTGGGCGTGGATGCCGCGCGAGCGGATCGACGCCGTGCCCGAGCTGAAGGCGGAGCGCCTGCGCCAGGAGGAGCTCATCGCGAAGGGCGAGGGCAAGCAGGTGCGAAAGCCCGTGATTCGCTGCTGGAACAACCAGTTCTTCCCCGTCTCGCAGATGAGCTGCCGCGGCGTGATCTGGTACCAGGGGTGCTGCGACTCGGGTCTCCGCGATGCGCGGCACGTGTACCCGAAGTGGATGAGCTACATGGTGCAGGAGTGGCGGCGCGAGATGAAGCGCCCCGACATTCCGTTCCTCTACTGCCAGCTCGCGGGGTGGGGCCCGGCCGAGAAGCGTCCGGACGCCGATCCGTCCCGCGCCGGCCTGCGCGAAGGACAGCGCCGCGCGCAGAAGATCATCCCGCACAGCGCGATGGCCGTGATCCTCGACAACAGCGAGTACGAGATCCACGGGCGCTTCAAGGGACCGGCGGGCGACCGCCTCGCCGCGCTCGCGCTCAACCGCGTCTACGGACGGAAGGACGTGGTCTGCGCGTCGCCCGACTACGCGGCCGCCGAGTTCCGGGCCGACGGCGCGGACATCCGCTTCGCGATCGACGGCTCGCCCCTGAAGGCGGGTCCGATCCGCACCTCGTTCACGTGGAACGTCCATTCAAACAACCTGATCCGCCTGGAACGGCGGTCCTCCCCCGCGAGCGAGCTCGAGGGCTTCACGATCCGCGACGGCGCGGGCGCGTGGCACTGGGCGGACGCGAAGATCACGGGGCCCGACACGGTGCGCGTGTGGGCGGCGGGGGCGAAGAACCCCACCGCCGTGCGCTACAACTGGGGATGCCAGGGCTTCGGCAACCTCTACAACGCGGCTGGACTGCCCGCGTCGTGCTTCACGACGGAAGACTGAGGAAATAGCCCATGAAACTGAGTGACAAGCACATCATCGGTCTGGGCTGTCTCGGCGAGTTGGTCGTTTTGGCCGTCGGCCTGGTCCTGCTGAAGAACGCGGACGCGAACGCCAGCGCCCTCGCCTATCTCACCGTCCTCGCGGGACCGTATTTCTTCGTGCGGTGGTTCCTGAACAAGTTTGACCTCTGGTCGCCGGTCGTGGGGGCCGTGGCGGGGCCGCTGTTCGTCCTCGGGTGCTTCCTGCTCGCGCAGTTCGTGCCCCTCTCGACGGAGAAGAAGCCGGGAGAAGGCAAAAAGGCCGAGAAAGACGCGATCGTGGAGTCGGCATCCGCGGACGTCGAGGTGCCGCCGGGCGTCCGCTACACGGCCGCGTCCACGAACGAGGTGACCGTGGAGGCGGCGCTGGCGGAGCTGGATGGACTCGTCGGCCTCGCGCCCGTGAAGGCCGAGGTGAAACGGTTCGCGAAGTTCGTGCAGGTGGCGCAGCAGCGCAAGGCCAAGGGCTTGAAGGTCGCGCCCATTTCCTACCACATGGTGTTCACCGGCAACCCCGGCACGGGCAAGACGACCGTCGCGCGCATCATGGCGAAGATCTACAAGGCGCTCGGCGTGGTTAAGAAGGGCCACCTCGTGGAGTGCGACCGCGGCGCGCTCGTGGCCGGATACGAGGGACAGACCGCCATCAAGACGGGGAAGGTGATCGACTTCGCGCTGGACGGCATCCTGTTCGTGGACGAGGCATATTCGCTCGTGAACGGTTCGAACGACAGCTACGGCGACGAGGTGGTCTCGACGCTCCTGAAGCGCATGGAGGACGACCGCGACCGCCTCGTGGTGATCGTGGCGGGCTACACGGAGGAGATGAAGAAGTTCATCGACGCGAACTCCGGTTTCGCCTCGCGCTTCAACCACTACGTGGAGTTCCCCGACTACTCCGCCGAAGAGCTGGCGGCGATGTTCCGGCTGAACGCGAAGAAGAGCCAGTACGTCCTCTCGCCCGACGTGGAGCGCGGCCTCGGCGCCTTCATCGCGGACAAGACGGCCAACCGCGACCGCCGCTTCGGCAACGGACGCTGGGTGCGCAACCTCTTCGAGCAGGCCGTGGCGCACCAGGCGGAGCGCGTGGCCGAGATCGCGAACCCGACCGCGGAGCAGCTCATGACGATCGAGATGCGCGACATCGGCGAACTGGGGAAGGGAACGTCGGCGATCGGCGGCGGCCTCGCGCGCACGCCGCCGCCGGGCATCCGCTACACGCCCGCCTCCACGAACGTGGTCTCGGTGGAGGAGGCGCTCGCGGAGCTGAACGAGCTCGTGGGCCTCAAGCCCGTCAAGGCGGAGGTGGAGAAGTTCGCGTCGTTCGTGCGCGTGGCGCAGCAGCGCAAGGCGGCGGGACTGAAGGTGGCCCCGATCTCCTACCACATGGTGTTCACGGGCAACCCCGGCACGGGCAAGACGACCGTCGCGCGCATCATGGCGAAGATCTACCGCGCGCTCGGCGTCGTGAAGAACGGGCACCTCGTGGAGTGCGACCGGAGCGGGCTCGTGGCCGGCTACACGGGACAGACCGCGATCAAGACGGGGCAGGTGATCGACTTCGCGCTGGACGGCATCCTCTTCGTGGACGAGGCGTATTCGCTCGTGAACGGCCCGCAGGACAGCTACGGCGACGAGGCGATCTCGACGCTCCTGAAGCGCATGGAGGACGACCGCGACCGCCTCGTGGTGATCGTGGCGGGCTACACGGAGGAGATGAAGCGCTTCATCGACGCGAACTCCGGCCTCGCCTCGCGCTTCACCCACTACGTGGAGTTCCCCGACTACACGGCCGAAGAGCTCGCCGCGATGTTCCGCATGAACGCGAAGAAGAACCAGTACGTCCTCTCGCCCGACGTAGAGAAGTGGCTTGACGCGTTCGTCCGCGTGCGCACGGCCAAGCGCGACCGCAAGTTCGGCAACGGCCGCTGGGCGCGCACGCTCTTCGAGAACGCCGTGTCGCGCCAGGCCGTGCGGGTGGGGAAGGTCGAGAACCCCACGCCCGAGCAGCTCAAGACCCTCACGATGAACGACGTGGGCATCAAGCTCAAGGACCCCGACGCGTCGAAGGAAGACTGATTGACAATGCGCCAACGCCAATTTTTTGGTAAAATACTGGCATGAAAAACACCCTCCTAGCCGTTGCGGCCTTCGCCGCCTGCGCCTCCGCCTCTGCGGAGTCCATCATCCTCAAGTCCCCTGACGGACGAAACGAAATCACGCTCGCCACCGAGCCCGCGCTGACGGTTTCCGTGGCGCGCGACGGGAAGACCCTGCTCGGTCCCGCCCCTGTCGCGATGACCTTCGAAGGCAAAGGCGTCATCGGAGGCGCGGGGTTGAAGGTCATCGGCACGCGGAGCATCCCGCACCGTGCGACGATCCCCACGCCCATCTACAAGAAGGCGTGCGTGCAGGACGACGGCGCGGAGACGGTCGTCTCGTTCAAGGGCGACTGGCAGATCCACCTGCACGCGCGCAACGACGGCGTCGCGTACCGCTTCGCGACCGCGTGGAAGGACCCGCAGGTGAAGGTGAAGGACGAGCAGGCGCCGCTCGTGTTTCCGTCACGCGACCTCACCGTGTACGCCGGACTCGCGGGCGGACACGAGTGCAGCTGGGAGTCGATCTACGAGAAGACGACCGTCGGCGCGCTGAAGGACAAGAAGGCGAAGCTCGTCTACCTCCCGCTGCTCGTGCAGTACCCGAAGGGCCCGAGCCTCTGCGTGACGGAGAGCGACCTCCTCGACTATCCGGGCTGGAACCTCGTGGCGGCGACGGACGGCGCGCCGCGCCTCGACGCGAACCTCGCGAAGCTCCCCGACCCCGCGAAGATCACGAACAACCAGCGCCAGCGCCGCGTGGGCGGCCGCTTCGACTACCTCGCCGCCACGAAGGGGACGCGCACGTATCCCTGGCGCGTGTTCCTGCTCGCGGACACGCCCGCGAAGCTCGTCGAGAGCGACGCCGTCTACGCGCTCGCCACGCCGAACAAACTCGCGGGCGACCTCTCGTGGATCAAGCCCGGCAAGGTCGCCTGGGAGTGGTGGAACTGCTGGAACGTGTTCGGCCCGGACGTCAACTTCAAGGCCGGCTGCAACACGGCCACCTACAAGTACTACATCGACTTCGCCGCGAAGACGGGCGTGGAGTACGTGATCATGGACGAAGGCTGGAGCGTGAAGCTCAAGATCATGGAGATCAATCCCGAGATCGACGTGGCCGAGCTCGTCAACTACGGCGCGCGCAGGGGCGTGGGCATCATCCTCTGGTGCAGCTGGCCGCAGCTCGTCGGACGCCAGCACGAGGTCTTCCAGAAATACGCCGCGCTCGGCGTGAAGGGCTTTAAGATCGACTTCATGGACCGCGACGACCAGTTCGTGGTGTCCTTCCTCGAGCAGACCGCCCGCATCGCCGCCGAGTACCGCCTCATGGTCGACTACCACGGCATGTACAAGCCCACCGGCTTCTCCCGCACCTATCCGAACATTATCAACTACGAGGGCGTGCACGGGCTGGAGACCGCGAAGTTCCACGAGAGCTTCAACATGCCCGCGAACGACCTCAAGGTCGTCTTCACGCGCATGGTGGCCGGTCCGCTCGACTACACGCCCGGCGCGATGCGCTACCGGGCGCGTCCCCTCGGCGACGACGGCTGGAAGAAGGAGTTCAACCCCGACACCGCGAAGTTCCAGCCCAACTGGAACCAGCCCGACGTGCAGGGGACGCGCGTCCACCAGATGGCGCTGATGACCCTCTACGAGGCCCCGCTCCAGATGCTGTGCGACAGTCCCTCGCAGTACCTCGCGAACATGGAGTGCTTCCGCTTCATGGCGGCGGTGCCCACCACGTGGGACGAGACGCGCGGCCTCGTCGGCGACGTGGACCGCGTGGCCGCGATCGCGCGCCGGAAGGGCGACGTGTGGTACGTCTCCGCCATCGCGTCCTGGGACGGCGCGGAGATCGAGATCGACACGTCCTTCCTCGGCGCGGGCGAATGGGAGGCGGAAATCTTCTCCGACGGACCCAACGCCGGGAACGCGCCGTCCGACTACCGCCGCAAGGTGCGCAGCGTGACCCCCGGAAAGAAGCTGAAGGCCGTTCTGGCGCCCGGCGGCGGCTGGACGGCCCGCATCGCGCATCCGTCGAGCTGGACGGACAAGCTCCAGTTCTGGAAATGAGTCGATGGCGGACGGGCTTGACTGGACGAACGCGCAGAAGATCCTCAGCGGGGATCTTCTGAGCGTCGTCTTGCCCGTCTACAACCTCGGTTCCTCCATCGCCGAGAACCTGGAGTCGGTCGCCGCCTGCCTGGACGCGGGCGGTTTCCGCTACGAGCTCGTGCCCGTGGACGACGGCAGCGCCGACGGCAGCGCGGAGGCGATCCGCGCGTATGCGGACGGCTTCACGTCACTGCACGCCTCCCGCGCGGCGTGCCGTCCCGTGCTGATCGCGAAGAACGCCGGGAAGGGCAACGCCCTCAAGGCCGGTTTCCGCGCCTCGACGGGCGGCTACGTGCTGCTGCTCGACGGCGACCTCGACATCGCGCCGCGCATGCTGCCGAAGTTCTTCGACTCGATGGCGAAGCACGGCTCCGACATCGTCATCGGCTCCAAGCGCCATCCTGAATCGACCGTCCAGTATCCCTGGCACCGCCGCATAGCGAGCGCCATCTACTTCGGCCTCGTGCGCCTCGTGGTGGGACTTCCCGTCACCGACACGCAGACGGGAATGAAGCTCTTCCGCCGACAGGTGCTCGGCGACGCGCTCGACCGTATGCTCGTGAAGGCGTACGCTTTCGACCTCGAACTTCTGTCCATCGCCTACGGACGCGGGGCGAAGGTGAGCGAGGCGCCTGTCGAGATCCGCTTCGGCGAGAAATTCGGCGCGCTCAAGCCGCGCACCGTGCGCGAGATGATGCACGACACGCTCGCCATCTTCTACCGTCTCCGCATCCTGAACTACTACGCCAAGGTGGAGGTGCCGCCGCCGCTGGAGAAGAACCCGTTCGTAAGCGTGGTGATCGCGTGCCCTGCGTGGTCGTGGATGCTCGATGAATGCCTGAAGGGACTCTCCGAACAGACCTACCGCGAATTCGAGGTCATCGTGCTGCCCGACGCCGCGCCTGAGACGCCGTGGCGGCGACAGGACTACCCCCTTTCCGTGATTTCGACCGGCAAGGTGCGTCCAGCCGAGAAGCGCAACGCCGGCATCGCCGCCGCGAAGGGCGGCGTAGTGGCGTTCATCGACGACGACGCCTACCCCGACGCGCGCTGGCTCGAAAACGCGGTGAAGTACTTCAGCGACCCCGCGATCGGCGCCGTGGGCGGCCCCGGCGTGACGCCGCCGGGCGACGGTTTCCTCGCGCGCGCCGGCGGACGCGTCTACGAGAACGTGCTCGTGAGCGGCGGCTACCGCTACCGCTACCTGGGCGGACGCGTGCGCCGCGACGTGGACGACTATCCGAGCTGCAACCTGCTTGTGCGCGCGGACGTGCTGCGCGCGATCAACGGCTACCGGACGGATTTCTGGCCCGGCGAGGACACGCTCCTCTGCGAGGACATCGTGTACGGACAGGGCAAGCGCCTCGTCTACGACCCGTGGTCGATCGTCTACCACCACCGGCGGCGCCTCTTCGGTCCGCACCTCCGCCAGCTCGGGCGCTACGGCTTCCACCGCGGCTACTTCGTGAAGAAATCGCCGAAGACGAGCTTCAAGCTCTCGTACTTCGTGCCGTCGCTCTTCGTGCTCGGACTGGTCCTCGGCGGCATCGCCGTGGGCGCCACGGCGACGTTGCACGGCACGGCGGTCAACGTGCTCCGCTGGGCGTACTTCGGCGTCACCGGCTTCTACGCGCTCGCGACGCTCCTCGCCTCGTTTGCGCTCAATCCCGCGATGTGGCTCATGACGTGGCTTGGCGTCGTGGCCTCGCACATCTGGTACGGCATCCGCTTCGTCTGCGGACTCTGCGCCGCGAAAGCCCCCTGCGAGTACATCGGCCGCGATCACGCGTAGGCCAGAAAGGACACGAACGATGAAGAAGATATACGGAATGGCACTCGGCGCCGCGTTGGCGCTGGCGGTGCCGGCGGAGGCGTACTACCTCGGCGCGCCGGACGCGGAGCACGCGCACGCGACGCGCCGGCACGAGGGCATCCCCTCGATGGCGCGCGATCCGGCCACGGGACGCCTCTGGGCACTGTGGTACGGCGGCGTCACGCCCTGTGAGGACTCCAACAACTACCTGATGATCGCGACGAGCGAGAACGACGGCGACACGTGGAAGGAAGTGCTCGTGTACGATCCCGACGGCGGCGGCCCCGTGCGCGCCTTCGACCCCGAGATGTGGGTCTCGCCCGACGGCAAGCTGCAGATCACCTGGACCGAGCGCGCCGTACCCGTGGTGGAGACGCCGACCAACGGAAAGTGGAATTACGCCCGCCTCTCGGGCTCTGACGACCGCGCCCTCGCATCCAGCGACCGCCTGATGATGCTCACGCTCGACGCGTCGAAGGCGCCGTGCGCGCCGTATCCCGCGCCGCGTCAGATCGGCACGGGCGTGATGATGTGCAAGCCCATCGTCGGGCCGAAGGGCGAGTGGATGTTCCCCGTCTCCATCTGGTGGACGAAGGCGAGCGCGGGCCTGCTCGTCTCGGAGGACGGCGGCCGGACGTTCACGCGGCGCGGCGGCGCGACGGTCGCGCCCGAGGAAGGCCAGACCTTCGACGAGCACAGCGTCGTGCTGATGAAGGACGGCTCCATCCACAGCTGGATCCGCACGAACAAGGGCGCGAAGGAATCGTTCTCGACGGACGGCGGCTACACGTGGTCGCCCGTGGTCGAGGGCACGTTCGCGAATACGCCCACGCGCCGCGCGGTGACGCGCCTCGCAAGCGGCAGTCTGCTGCTCATCAAGAACGGCGACAAGCCGAACGCCAACCAGGGACGGTGCAACCTGACGGCGTACGTCTCGGACGACGAAGGCAAGACCTGGAAGGGCGGCCTGCTCCTCGATCCGCGTCCGAGCGCCACCTATCCCGACTTCGCCCTCGGACAGGACGGCACGGTCTACGCCGTGTGGGACTACGACCGCTGCGGCGACCGCGAAATCCTCTTCGGACGCTTCACCGAGGCGGATGTCCGCGCGGGCAAGTTCGTCTCGCCCCAGACGAAAATCGGCGTGACGGTGACGTCCGCGTGCAAGCCGGCCGTGGGCGGACGCGACTTCCCTGTGACGGCGCCATCGGACGGCGCGGACGCGACGGCCACGATCCAGGCGGCGCTCGACACCTGCTTCAAGGCGGGTGGCGGCACGGTGACGCTTGCGCCCGGCACGTACAACGTGGGCGGGCTGCGTCTGCGCAGCCGCACGACGCTCCACCTCAAGAGCGGTGCCGTGCTGAAGGGCGCGCGCGACTGCGAGCGCTACCGCATCCTCGCGGGCGACAAGCTGGAGCCCGCGCGCGCGAAGGATCTGCAGCACCTGGAACTGACCAACCAGCAGGTGAAGAAAGACCCGGCGCTGCGCGGCAAGGTCAAGCTTTCCAACATCTACGGCAGCCGGTGGAACGACGCGATGATCCGCATCTACGACGCGACGGACGTGGCGATCATCGGCGAGAAGGGGAGCGTGATCGACGGCTGCAACAGCTACGACGCGACGAACGAGGAGGGATACCGCGGCGTGCACGGCATTGCGGTGCACTACGCCACGAACGTCGTTTTCCGCGGCCTCACGATCCGTCACACCGGCAATTGGTCGTTCTCCGTGCGCGAGGCGCGCAACATGACGTTCGACGACCTCGACATCATCGCGGGACATGACGGCCCGCACTTCTCGATGTGCAACGACGTGGTCGTGAAGAACTGCCGCATCGCGACGGGCGACGACTGCATCGCGGGCTTCGACAACGAGCACGTGCGCGTGCGCAACTGCGACCTCAACACGGCGTGCAGCGCGTTCCGCTTCGGCGGGTACGACGTGCTCGTGGAGAACACGGTGTGCCACGGTCCCGCGAAGTACCTGTTCCGCGGCTCGCTCACGCAGGAGGAGAAGGCGGCGGGCGCGATGGCGGGCGTCCACGAGCGGCGCAACATGCTCTCGCTCTTCACGTACTACGCCGACTTCTCCATCCAGGTGCGCCGCACGCCGGGGAACATCGTGTTCCGCAACGTGACGTGCCGCGACGTGGACCGTTTCCTCCACTACAACTATTCGGGGAACGAGACCTGGCAGCGCGGCATGCCGCTGAAGAGCATCCGGTTCGAGAAGGTGAAGGCGACGGGCATCAAGCTGCCGCTCTGCGCGTACGGCGACAAGGACGTGCCGTTCGACCTGTCGTTTAAGGACGTCTCCATCGCTTTCGCCGGCGAGCCTCCGGAGTTCATCCGCGGCGCGCACGTGGAGAGAATCAAGGCGGAGAACCTGAAAGTTCAGGGCGTGAAGGAACCGTTCTTCCGCACGTGGGGCGGCGAGCCGAAGATCGAGACGAAGGATTTGAAGGGCATCGCCCCGACGGTCACGCCGGCCACGGAGCCGTTCCGCGTCCGCCCGATTTAAATGCGAATGACTATGAAGAATCTAAACATCGTGTTTGTATCGCTTGCGTGCGCCGTCTTGTCGGCGGCGGAGCGCTACCCCATCCGCGTGAACCAGGCGGGATACCTGCCGAACGCGCCGAAGATCTGCGTCACGAAGAACCCGCCGAAACCGACGTTCCTCGTGCAGAAGGGCGATACGGACATCTGCTGGCACACGGTCTACGAGGGAAAGTGGGTCGATTCGCCGCAGGGCGGCGGAGAGAAGCTGGGAGACTTCTCGGTTATCACCGAGCCGGGCGACTACCGCATCCTCTGCGGCGAGTTGAAGGGGAACGAGAAGTTCCGCATGCCGGACTGGCGGGAGGACATGCAGTCCTACCACTTCCCGATCAGAGACGGCGTGTATGACGTCGCCGAGCGCATGTTCGTCACCTACATCACCTGGCAGAGATGCGGCTCCAGGAAGGGCTGGGCGGGCGTATGCCACCAGGACCCCGTGCCCGTGAAGGACGCAAGCGGCAAGACCGTCCGCCTGCTGGACGCGCGCGGCGGCTACCATCAGAGCTGCGACCTGAGGAACTGGCATGACGGCATCTCGATGAGCATGTACGCGCTCCTCCGCTACGCCGAGATGAAGAAGCCGCTCTGGGACGACGGGGAGATCGCCGCGGAGCTGCGGTGGGGGTGCGACTACTTCCTGAAGGTGGTCGCGCCGGAGGGGTACGCGTACGACGCGCAGTTCGCGCCGATCGGGTGGGGGCCGCGCAACTACTACATGGCGCCCGCGACGCTGGGGGCGCAGTGCAACATCGCGATGCTGCTCGCGCGGGCGTCGAGGTTCTTCAGGGAATCCGACAAGGCGTATGCCGTCCGTCTCCTGGTCGCCGCGCGGCGCGTGTGGCGCGAGATCGAGGAAAATCCGTTCTTCGAGAAGGCGCAGCCGGCCCCCGAGAAGGACCTCCCCGCCGGCGCGCAGCCGGCCGAACGCTGCTATTTCGACCAATACCGCACGAGCGTGGCGGGGATCTCCGAACGCGCGGGGGCGGCCTTGGAGCTGTACCGCGCCACGGGCGAGGCGGCGTTCGCGGAGAAGGCGAAGTCGCTTGCGGCCGAGCTCGTGTCGCATCTGGCCCGTACGGGCGAGAACGCGGGGTGGTACATGGAGAAGGACGGCAAGCGCGCGTTCCGCGACTGGAGCTACTGCTGGCGCATTTCCGGCAGTCGCGTGCCGCTCGAAATGTGGCGCGAGTTCAGGGAGGACGTCTGGAAGGACGCCGCGCTGTGCGTGGCCGACCGCATCGTGCGCGAATACCAGAAGAACGGCATGCGGCCCGGCACGCGTGGGTCGCCGACCGTATCCGCGGCGAACTCGCTCTATCTCTCGGAATGCGCGGCGCTTTTCGGACGCGACGACTTCCGCGTGTGGGCGCAGCGCGCCTTCGACTGGATCCTGGGCGTGAACCCCTACAACGCGAGCTACGTGGAGGGCGTGGGCCAGAACCAGTGGCAGCGGCCGGTGTTCGGCCAGTTCTTCCCCTCCACGCCGCAGCTTCCCGGCGCGGTCCTGCACGTGGATCATGGCGAATACGACATGCCGGCCGTGACCATGACGCTCTGGGCCGCCGCAACGCTTAAGTAGGAGCAAGTAGCTATGAGAATGATGCTTATCATGTTGACCGCTTGCCTGACGGGGCTTGCGATGGCGGGGCTGGCGGACGAGGCGGTCGTGCTGCCGAACGGGCGGCGCGTCACGCGCAGCCAGTTCACGGGGCACCGCGGCGAGGCGCGGTCGCTGCCCGAGAACACGCTGATGGCGTTCCGACACGCCGTCGACAACGGCTTCTGCTTCGAGTGCGACTTCTACATGACGAACGACGGCGAGGTGTACTGCGTGCACGACATGAACCTGAAGCGCACGTTCGGCATCGCCGGACTCGCCACGAACGTCTTCTGGAAGGGGACGCTCGACCAGGTGGACGTGGGCGCGATCAAGGGTCCGCAGTTCGCGGGACGCGCGGACTGCCGCGTGCCCCGCATCGACGAGGTGTTCGCCCTCATTCCCGACGACGGGCGCAAGATCACGCTGGAGGTGAAGGATCCGCGTCCGGAGATCGTGGCGCTCATCCAGGCCGCGTGGCGGCGCCATCCGAACGTGAAGGAGGAGAACGTCATCTTCCTCGCGCACAAGGCCACGCGCGCCGCGCTCGTGAAGGCGTTCCCGCGCGCCACGTACCAGCATTGCGTCAACTGCTACGCGAACGGCTGGAGGAAGGGATGCCGTCCCATCCCCCTGGAGAAGCAGCTGACCGAACTGGACGCGCGCCCCGAATGCACGAACTTCTCCCCGATGTTCGACCTCGACCTGCTGCCGACGAGCTACATCGACGCCGTCCACGCGCGCGGCCGCACGTTCTACACGTGGTGCGTCGACCGTCCCGAGGACGCCCTGGAGGTGTTCCAGCGTGGCGTGGACGGCATCTGCTCGAACTGTCCGCTGGATGTGTGGGAAGGACTGAAGGCGCTCTGCGCCCCGCCTGGGACCGTCAGGCTGTGGAACGGCGGCGCGGTGCCGCGCGCGGCGGAGCTGAAGCAGCCCGCCGGAATCGAGTTTTCCGTCATCACGAAGAACGAGCCGCAGGTGGACGGCTACAACTGGCTGCACGGCGTGGCGCTCTGCTGGCACAAGGGGCGTCTCTACGCCTCCTACGGACGCAACCGCGGGCAGGAGAACACGCCGACGGAGGAGATGCACGTGCGGGCGAGCGACGACGGCGGCAAGACATGGGGGCCCGTGCAGGTGGTGGCGACCGGCGGCGCGGGCTGCGGCGTCAGCCACGGATCGTTCGCCTCGCACGACGGCGTGCTCTGGAGCTTTGCGGGGACGTTCTCGAACAAGTGCTCGTTCGTGCATACGCGCGCGTTCACGCTCGACGAGGCGAGCGGGAAGTGGGTTCCGCGCGGCGTGGTGGCGGGCGAGGGGTTCTGGCCGATGCAGGCTCCGCAGCGGCTGCCGGACGGCAACTGGATCATGGGCGGCCTGCGCGTGGCGAACGGGTGGAACCTGCCCGGCGGGGCGCGTCCGGCGGCGGCGATCAGCCACGGGGACGATTTCACGAAGTGGGACGTGTCCGTTGTCGGGAAGGGCGAGGTGGCGCGCTGCTGGGGCGAGGCGACGGTGGACACGTGGGGACCGTGCGTGACGCTCACGATGCGTCCCGGCTGGGACGCCCGGCCGTCCGTCGCGTATGTGGCGACGAGCGCGGACGGCGGGCGCGCCTGGACGGCGCTCAAGCCCACGAACCTGCCGCTCGCGACCTCAAAGCCGTTCACGGGCGTGCTCTCGACGGGACAGCGGTACGTTGTCTCGCAGACGACGGCGGACGGCGGGACGCGCCGGTCCCCGCTGACGATCGCGGTGAGCCGTCCCGGCGAATGGGCCTACTCGCGCGTCTACCTTATCCGGCACGCCGTCTTCCCCGAAGGGCCGGGCGCGTCGCATCCCAAGGCGGCGCTCGCGTATCCCTACGCCGTGGAGCACGCGGGCAAGCTCTACGTGGGCTATTCGAACAGCAACGGCGGCGGCAACTTCCGCAACAGCGCGGAACTCGCCGTCATTCCCGTCGCCTCCCTCAAGTGATTTGTGCGTGCCGAGGCCGAAGGTCCTGTGCTATACTATCCGCATGAAAGCAACTAGTCTGAAGGTTCTCGCCGCGTCGTTGGCGCTGGCGCTGGGCGCGGGGGCGGTCACCGTGGACGTGGCGGTGTCGAAGCCGGGGCACGAGGTGCCCGACTCGCTGTGGGGCATCTTCCTGGAGGACATCGCGTTCTCCGTGGATGGCTGCCTCTATCCCGAGCTCGTGTGGAACCGCGGGTTCGAGTTCCGCCCCGCGCCGAGCGACGATGGGTTCGAGAAGCGCCTGAAGGGTCCGACGGACCTGGGCATCCCCGGATGGTCGGTGGACTGCCGCCGCGGGAGCATGGGGCGCTTCACGCTCCAGTACGCGAAACCGCTGCGGGCGGACACGCCCGCCTACCTGCGCATGGAGGCGTTCGCGCCCTTCGCGGGCGTGCGCAACACGGGACCGCTCGGCGAGATGGACGTGAAGGGCGGCGTGCCGCTCGCCCTTTCGCTCTACGCGCGCGGCGACGTGCCGCTCATCGTGCGGGTGGAGTCGGCGGACAACAAGATCCTCTGTGAGAAGCACTTCCATCCGAAGGAGACGTGGCGGAAGTTTTCCGCCGTCGTCACGCCGAAGGCGTCCGCCAGGAAGGCGCACCTGCTGATCCTCGCGGCGAAGGCGGGCACGGCAGAGATTGATTACGTGAGCCTCATGCCGGCGGAGACGTTCAAGGGACACGGCCTGCGCAAGGACATCGCGCAGCTCATCGCCGACCTCAAGCCGGCCAACTTCCGCTTCCCCGGCGGCTGCATGCTGGAGAGCTGCGACTACGCGGGATGGTTCGACTGGAAGCGCACCGTGGGCGCGCCCGAGACGCGCCAGCCGCTCTGGAACATCTGGGGCTACTACCAGAACGTGGGGCTCGGGTTCTACGAGTACTTCGTCTTCTGCGAGGACATCGGCGCGGAGCCGCTTCCCGTCTTCATCGGCGGGCGCACGTGCCAGTTCCGCGACTCGAAGCTCTTCCCGAAGTCGAACCTCGGCTGGCTCGTCACGAACATGCTCGACGCCGTCGAGTTCATCCGCGGGCCGACGAACACGACCTGGGGCGCGCTCCGCGCGAAGATGGGCCACCCCGCGCCGTTCCCGCTCAAGACGATCGGCATCGGCAACGAGAACTGGGGCAAGGAGTACTACTCGCGCTTCTACCTGCTCGCGGCGGGCGTCAAGGCCGTCCATCCCGACTTGAAGGTGATCGCCGCCATCGACCCGCACGTCATCCGCGATCCGCCGCGCGGGAAGGAGAGCTGGGCGGAGATCCGGAAGGGGGAGGTGGACTTCGCGGACGAGCACATGTACGCCTCGCCGAGCTACTGGCTCAACCATACGGACCGCTACGATTCCTACCCGCGCGACAACGTGCCCGTCTACATCGGCGAGTGGGGTACGCGCGACATCCGTCCCGACTGGATCGACGGCCTCTACGTGGCGCTCGCGGAGGCGGCGTTCCGCATCGGCATCGAGAAGAACAGCGACGTGGTGAAGATGGTGGCGTACGCGCCGCTTGCGCGACGGCGGGGCGCGCCGCGCGACGGCTTTTCGCTCCTCGACGTGACGACGGACGCCGTCTGCGGCAACCCCACGTACTACGCCGAGAAGATGTTCACGCACAACCGTCCCGACCGCGTCGTGCCCGTCTCCTACCCGAAGCTGACCACGCGCCAGCCTGCTGGCTGGGACCGCGAGAAGAGTTCGTTCAACCCGAAGAGCGAGGCAATCGACGTGGTGGCGTTCCACGCGGGCGCGGGACTTGCGGGCGACGAGCTGGTGGTGAAGCTCGTGAACGCGGCGGCCGAGGCGCGTCCCGTGACGCTCAATCTCGACGTGGCGGTTCCCGCCGGGAAAGTCGCGCGCGAGGTGCTCAGCGGCGAGCCGGGCGCGAAGAACACGCCCGAGGAGCCGCTGCGCGTCGTGCCGAAGAAAGACGAGCTACCTTTCAGCGGCGGCAAGACGCTGAATCTTGATCTCGCGCCTTACTCGTTCACGATTCTACGCATCACGCGTTAGTAGCCGTGAACATTCTTCCAGTTGGGAAATCTTGCCATCCTGCGCTGCGCACCCAAAAATTGGCATTGCGGGCGGGCGGGGGAATTGGTAAACTGTTTCTGTCCAATCACGGACAGAAAGGTATCGGGTCTGCATGATTGAGGTTTTTTCCAAAAGAGCGCCGGGGATGGCCCTTGTCGCGTTTTGTTCGCTCGCCGCCGCATGCTTCGCGGACGGCTTCGCGGATCCGCTTGCAGACGCGGTGCACCACTTCGTGTTCGACAAGGACATCAACGGCGACGGCAAGGTGCAGCTGGAGGAGCTCCGCGACGTCCGCCATTGGGGCAGCACCAACTTCAACGGCTACGCCCAGACCTCGCCGTCGGCGAGCTTTAACGAAAACGACTACGGCCGCGCCAGCTGGTCGCACGTCCCCGTGATGGATCCCAGCCGGGGCGTCTCGCGTACAATGGATGCGCTCAACTTCCGGTGCGACCAGCGCATCGTCGACAACGGAAACGGCACGTTTACGACGAACTCGCAGTCGCAGCGGATCGAGTATTCCACCGGCGCCATCACGGGAAACGTGACGGTGGTGGCGCGCGTGCGCGTCCAGAGCTTCGCGCAGCCGGGGATATCCGGCGCGGGCAACTACGCCTGGCTGGTGTTCAATGGGCAGAAGTGGAATGCGGATCCGGTGCAGGCCGGAGGGTCGTGTTTCGGCTTCGTCTACACGACCGTTCCAAACGGCATCGCCACGAATGCGAGCCTCGTGTCCATGGTGGGCGCGGGCACCGCGTCGACGTCTGGCAGCACCGGGATCAATTTGTATACGAACCTGTGGTATGACGTCGCGTGGACGGTCCGGAACAACGGAGACAACACCGCGACATGCTCGTTCCTGGTCCGCGATCCCGGCCCCGACAAAGTTCTGCCCAACGTGAAGGACGGGCGCGGGACGCGCAGCTTCCGCTACCTTGAAAAGACGATGAGCAACGTGTTCTACAACGAGCTGAACGCCGGGCAATTCCTTCGCATCGGCGGCGAGAGCCATGCCCGCAACGGGCAGGGCGGCAAGGCGATCAGCTGCGACTTGAACCGGCTGATCATGTGGAAGCGGGCGCTTTCCCAGGATGAACTGCTACGCGTGATGACGAAGGACTCGACGACGTTCAGGGTCGGCGTGGAGGACGGGTCGGACGGCGAGTTCGGCCTGCCCGAGGAGACGCCGGCCGCGTACGACGCCGACAACGCGCCGTGGCGCGAGATGCCGAAGAGCATTTCTGCCAGCAACCCGACCCTGACGCTCTCGTTCACGCCGCGCGGCGTAGACGTGCCGAAGCTGGCGCACGTGCTGCGCGTGAAGGCGGCGGCCGGCGCGGCGGGCACCACGACGCTCGCGCTTGCAATCAACGGCAACAGGATCAATCCCACGCGCACGCTCGCCGCAGGAGACGAAGCGTCGTGGGACATCAGGTCCAACACATTCGCGAACGCGGCCAACACCATCACGCTCACGCGGACGGGCGGGACGGCGGCGTCGCTGTCGTTCGACATGCTGGAGCTCGGCGGGTCGTGGACGGTGGGCGCGGACGACGGAAAGAACGCCGAGTTTTCCGTCGAGGGCGTCATGCCGACGCCCTGCGTGTACTATCCGGGCGACTGGAACTTCGCCGGCTGCCAGCGCGGCATGCCGAACTCGAACAACAGCGTCAATCAGGTCATTTTCCGCTTCTGGGTGAGCAAGGCCCTGGCGAAGTACGGGTACAGGTATTCCGGTCGCGTGATGGCACAGGGCGCAAGCGACGTGTCCGGCATTGCGTCCACCTACGGCTATACCGAAAAGCAATGGCCGTTCGCGGCGTTCCTGAACGACGAGGAGACGCCGCGCTGGACAACCGGAACGGCGAACGGGGTGCCGGACAACACGGTGTTCTCTTTCGACATCGCACCCGGCGAGTTGACTCCCGGCTGGAACACGATCAAGGTCAAGGACATCGGCCAGGGCATCTACTGGTGCTGCCTCGACTACCACCACTTTGAGCTCATCCCCCGTCCCGTCGGAACCTACGTTCTGTTCCGATAAAAAACAAGTTTTCCGCAAAGCGAGGTGAAACATGACGAAGGTGATCTCGGGAAAGACCCTGGTCCTGCGGGCGGCGTTTTTCGCCGCCGCATGCGCCGCGTGGGGCGACACGCTCACGTGGAGCGGCTCCAATGCCGGCTCGTTCACGACGCCGTCCAACTGGACGAGCGCCGACGAAGGCGGCACGTCGACGTACGGCCCGCGACCCGGCGACACCGTGAAGTTCACGAAGGCCGTCGACCTTGAGGAGGAGACGTTCGACATCGGCTCCGCCGGACTCACCATCGAGAACTCGGCCACCCTCAACAACTATGTCAAGTTTGCCGGTTCGGGGAAGATCGTGAAGAGGGGAACGGGCGACATGAACCTTCGTACTCTCTCCACTCACACGGGCGGCACGCGGCTGGAGCTGGGAAGGATCGTCATGATCATCAGCGGTGTCAAGACGTTCGGGACGGGGCCGGTCGAAGTGGTGTACAACGGCACCAGTTCCGGATACAACAGTCGTCCGCAGATTCATTTTGCCGCATGGGGTTCGGGCCTCACGAATGAATTGAGGGTCGTCAACACCCACGGCGACTATGCGGCCTTCTACTGCAGCAACGCGGCGACCATCAGCGGCCCGGTCTACGCCGACGGCGACTTTACCATCTACAACGGCTATGGTTCCTTCGCGTTTACTGCGCCAATCCATGCCCACGGGCATACGGTGACGGCCTATTGCGTGGATGGGAGAGCAGGAACCTACCTGAACCTCAAGTCGCCGGTTGACGCATCGATCACTAAGTCGGGCCCGAAACCGATGCACATCTCCGGCGTGTCGGACCAGATCGACGCCGTACTGACGGTGAACGACGGAGAGGTGAAGATCGACACGACAGGCGTCTGGGGCGGTACGAACGTGGTGGTGAGCGGCGCGACCAACATGCTGACGCTCACAGCCTTAAGCAATTTCTCCACACCGCCTGTCATCAGGTTGCTCAACGGCGGTACGCTCAGCATGCCGAGCGTGGTCATGCGCGTGGCGGAGCTGTGGATCGGCGACACACGGCAGAGCGACGGGCTGTACACGGCCGCGAACATGCCGACGGGCGTGAATGCGCCGGGCGGGGTGCTGATCGTCGGTAACGATTATCCTTGCAAGGTCTGGACGGGTGGGAAGAGCGGTCTTTTCTCAAGCGGTGGCAACTGGTCGGACGGCCAGCCGCCCGTCACGGGCGATTTGCTCGTCTTCAACAAGACCGTCAACCTGGAGGCCGAGTCCACCGACATCGGCGCGGACGGCATGAGCCTGTACGTCGGCCAGTCGTGCATCCTGACGAACAACAACGTCTTCACGGGAAGCGGCCTTCTGACGAAGCTCGGGAAGGGCCGATTAAGGGAGCGCGCCGAACTGGAGTCGACGGGAGGCTTCAAGATGACGGACGGAATCGTCGAACTGTGCGTCCAGGACAAGGCGCTCTTCAAAACCGCGACGGGGACGGTCGAACTCGACTACACGGGCGGCACGACGCCCAAGCTGGTCGGCGCACCCTGGAACGCGGTCGTGAAGAACCACGTGAAGGTCACCGACAATCCGCCCTCCAAACACAATGTCGTCGAGCAGTCGAACCTGATGAGGTTGAGCGGGGGCATCGAATCCGACAGCGACTTCGTCGTTTGCGGGTATTACGGTCCTCTGCACATTTCCGGGGGCATATCCGCGCCTGGCAAAACGATGAAATACATCATCAACGGACGTCATTCAAGCAACAAGACATCGCAACTCGCCGACACCGTCGACTGCTCGCTCGTGGTGTCGAACTACTTCACGGGCGCCGTGGCCATCATGGAGATGTCGGGCAACTCGCCGAATCCGGCGAATTCGTTCACGATGCTGGGCTGCACGAATCGCCTGACGGCGGCCGCCTACTGGGGCGGCACGAACATCGTGGTGCGTCGCGCGGAAACTATCATACCGGCGCATCTCATCCTCAACGGGGAGAACAACCTCAATCCCGAGGCGACGCTGACGCTCGCGGACGGCGGTACGGTGGAGGTGGCGGCTGGCAAGAAGGTGTGCATCGCGCATCTCGTGACGGACGGCGAGAGCCGCCGCAATGGCGTCTACACCTCCGCGAACCTTCCCGGCTACATCCTTGGTTCCGGCCGCATCCAGGTCGGCGTCGCCGGACTGACCATCCTTTTCCGCTGAACAAGGAAATTATCCATGGCATTATCATCATTAGGTCGGAAATTGGCGGTTGCCGCATGTGCGGCGATGGTCGCGCTCGGCGCGGCGGCGGATACGCAGGCACCTTTGAAGGTCCTGTACCTTGGTCACTCCATGACGCGCCATGGACCTGCGCAGAAGATCGGCTGGACGAACGACTGGGGCATGGCGGCCAGTGCGCGCGAGAAGGACTACGCCCATCTGGTCGCGCGCGGCATCGAGGCGAAGACCGGCCGCAAGACGGAGATCCGTCTCCGGAACATCGCGGCGTTTGAGCGTAATCTCGCGGGCTTCGACATGGCCGGACAGTTTGCGGAGGACCGCGCGTGGGGTGCGGACTACACGGTGATTTTCATCGGCGAGAACTGCTCCATGCCGAAGACGGACGAGGAGAAAGCGCTCTTTAGGACGAAAATGCGTGACCTCTATCGGATGTTCAAGCCGAAGAACGGAGGCGACATGGTCGCCTGCAGCGTGTTCTCGCCCAGCATGGTCAAGGCACAGTTGCAGCGCGAGGCGGCACAGGAAGCCGGAGTGAAATACATTAAGTTTTGGGATCTCGGCGTCTCCAAGGAATGCAAGGCCATCGGAAAGTTCTGGCATCCGGGCGTCGCGGGACACCCGGGCGACAAGGGCATGGCCCTCATTGCCGAACGCATCCTCGACGCCTTCTTCCCTCCGCCCGGCCTGCCGATTGAATGGAAGGGCGAACGCCTCGCCGACTGGTGGAAGAACGAAGACATCGCCGAGATGCACGTGGAGGGCAACTCGCTCAAGGGACTGGTCACGGGACGCGACGCGCAGCTCCATGTCAAGCTCGCGCAGCCTCTTGAACCCCAAGGGAACCGTTTCTTCACGTTCCGCATGAAGGTGCCGCGCGACGGAAAAAGCCAGCTGTTCTGGATCCACCGTGGCGCCAAAGGACCATCCGAGACGTTCCAGAAGACGTTCTGGGTCATCGGGGACGGCAAGTGGCACAACTACAAGATTCGTCCGGGATGGTGCGGCCCCGAAAAGATCTCCGTACTCAGGTTCGACTTCCCGGCCGGTTTCGCGGGCGGAACGCCGTTCGAGCTCGCGGACATCGCGGTCGTCGAGGAAGGCGACGAGGTTGATTTCCTCGCACAGGACGCCCGCGGCGTCGCGTTCTCACTAAAGGCGCCGCCGGGAATCAACTACTACGCGCTTGAATGGAGCGGCAGCGAGACGGCATCCGGCGCACTCCATTTCTCGACGCCGCCCGACGGCAGGGAACACGCGTACTGGTTCGACCTTGAAAACGCCAAATCACGCGGTAAGAAGGGCTGGGCAGGACGGATCATGAACTTCGCCGTGCGCCAGCCGTTCGCAGACCGCGAGCTCAAGGTTGAGAACTTCAGGTTTCTCAAGGAACGCCCGTCGCTGCCGCCCGACCCCGTCATCACAAGCGCGATACCGTCCGAAGCGGTTCCCCGCGCGGGGCGTCCGTTCGTCGTGGAGGCGGTCGTGCGCAACTTCGGCACATTGCCCGCCGAGCACCTCCGCTTTTCCTTCGACGGACTGCCGGACGGTGTGAAACCGCTGGACGCGGCCGCGCTCGCGCCCGCCGAGCCGCTTCCGGGATCGAATGGGGAAGAGTCGCTGAACAACGACTGCGGCCCGCAGCTTCCGCACGAGCGCGTGTTCAAGTTCCGGCTGGACGACCTGGGCGCGGGGAAGCACGTGTTCGGCCTGTCCGTCTCGGCCGATGGCGTCGCGCCACGCCGAATCGAGGTGGTGGCCGACGTCAAACCGTCGCTGAACCTTCCGCGCCTCGACTATCCGGCGGAGCCGAAGCCGGTCGACACCGCGCCCTACGAAATCGGCGCGCTGATGTTCCCCGGCTGGGTCAACCACAAGTGGCACGCGGTGTGGAGCCACGACCACGCGCGCAAGCCGGTCCTCGGCTGGTATGACGAAGAGGCGCCCGAGACGGTGGACTGGCAGATCAAGTTCCTCGTCGAGAACGGCATCTCTTTTGTCTCCGTGTGCTGGTACTGGCGCAACGGCGTCCCCTCGCGGAACCACTGGATGAAGGCCTTCCGTCAGGCGCGCTACCGCAAGTACCTGAAGTGGCACGTGATGTGGGACAACGGCTACAACTCGCTCGCGGACCAGGAGAAGCTGGCGCACTACTGGTGCACGAACTGCTTTGACGACGTCCAGTACCACCGGATCGACGGCAAGCCCGTCGTGGCGATCTGCGGACCCGCCGGGATGGAGCAGCGCACCAAGAACGAGGGCGGGGCGAAGCGGCTCCTGGAGCGGACGCGGGAGATCGCGTGTTCGTACGGTTTCCCCGGCGTGTACTTCGTGGCCATGCGGGGCATGGGGATGGATTACGAAGACGCGGCGTTCCTCAAGCAGTTCGCCGACTACGGCTTCGACGTCACGACCGTGTACGGTTTCCGCGGCGGCATACCGGGAAGCGAGGAGTTCGCGTCAAGGCAGCGCACGTTCAAGAAGCTGGCGGATCTTTCGCCGGCGCACTGGCGCGCGCTCCACAAGAACGGAACGCTTCCGTTCTGGCCGTCCATCTCGACGGGCTACGACGACCGGCCCTGGCGCGGCGAGCGCGTCCTGGAGATACGCGGCTACAATGTGGCCGACTTCGCGCGGATCTGCCGCGAGGCGCGGAAGTTCGGGGACGAGTCGGGCGTGCGGACCTTCCTCCTCGGACCGCTGGACGAATGGGGCGAGGGGTCGCTGGGCTATCCGAACCACGCGCAGGGCTTCGGCATCCTCGAGTCGGTGCGCGAGGCGTTCGGTCGCAAGCCGTCGGAAGGCTGGCCGGTCAACTACGCGCCCGAGGACGTGGGCCTCACCTGCCCGCAGCGCTCCGACCGCTAGGCGGTTGCCGCTTGAAGTCGGCCGTGGAATGTGGTATTCTGTCCATGTTTTCTGATAGGGGCACTCCCCCTCGAGCGTCAAGCGAGGTGAAGAATGACGAAGACCAAGCCGATGAAAAAGAACTTTGATGTGAGGGCGGCGCTGTTCGCCGCGTGCGTGTGCGCGTGCGCCGCGTTGCGCGCGGCCACGTGGTCCGGAGCGGGCGACGGCACGAGTTGGGGCGATCCCGCCAACTGGGGCGGTGCCCTGCCGGGCGCATCCGAGGCCGTGTCCATCGCGACCGGCTCTTCCGCACTTACGATCAATCTCGGCGCGACCGACCGCGAATGCGCCGCGATCACCATCACGGGAAGCTCGAAGCTTACGTTTTCCGGCACTGGCGCCTTGAAGTTCACGTCGCTTACTACCTCAGTCGCGACGGACGTGAACGTTCCGGTCACGTTGAAGACGGGCAACAATTCCTTAACCGTGAAGACCAATCTCGACTTCTACGAGGACGTGACCGCCTTGGGGACCAAGACGGTGACGATGTACACGCTCAACAACCAGAGGTCCGGCAGAATCAACTTCCACAAGACGTTTACGGGCACGGGAACCACCGTCACGATGACAATGGGCGACACGGGCGGCCGGGAGAACACGCCGGTGCATTTCTACGGCGTGCTGACGGCGGCGAAGCTCCTCTGCGGGCGCGGCTACAAGAACGGTTATTGTTACCTCCACGCTTCGAACAACGTCATCGGCTACGTCGACGTGGCGTACAGCAGCTTGATCTGCGAGGCCGATAATGTCTTCCCCGACGGCCTGTGCCTCACCTGGAGCAACTACTACAGGGAGAACAGCATTAATCTGTATTCATACAACTTCATGGGACATGACCAGGTCGCGGGAGGCGTTACGAACACCTGGGTCGATACGAGCGGCCGCGACGAGTGTCGATACCTGAGGTCGACGGCGGGCGCCATGACCCTCACCCTCAAAGGCAGGCAGGACTGCTATGCGAACTGCTATGTGAACACCGGCGTCTCGATCGTGTGGGACCCGCGTGGCGACTACACGCAGGAGTTTGCCCTGAAGGAAAGCACGACGGAGGGCTCGATCACCGTGAAGCGGGGCATGGTGAAGGTATCGGGCACGGCGACGTTTGCGAACCTCACGGCGATCACCGTCAACACAAACGCCACTTTCCACTTGGCGTCCTCGAAATCGGGCGCGCTCGCAGGCCTCCTCACGCTCAACATCGCGAACGGCGCCGTGATGAAGGTGGACGCCTCGTCGACCAACCCGTTCGCCAACGGCATGCTGTCGGTGTACATCGCCGAGGGCGGCGCACTGGACACGGATGCGGACGTCACCGTGAGCCAGGTGTTCTACAAGGGCGTCACTGTGCCGGCGGGAAGCTACGGCGCCGGCGCGACGCCGGCGGACTGGGTGACGGGCTCGGGCGTGGTGACGGTCACCGCCAGTGGCGTGACCACCCACGAGGACCGCTACTGGACGGGTCGGGGCGACGGCGTGTCGTGGAACGACGACGCAAACTGGGACGCCAAGAAGCCCGAGTCGCAGGACACGGCCTTCTTCACCAACAGCGTCACGATCACCGACGACATCCTGCTCGACGGTCCGCGTCCGATCAACGTCGCCTCGGGCAAGACCGTGACGCTTTCCGGCAACATCTCGGGAGCGCCCGACATCACAAAACTCGGCGCGGGCGAACTCGTCCTGACGGGCAGTAATTCGTTCACCGGCTCCCTCTTCATCAACGCGGGCCGTGTGACGGCGCGCGGCGAGAACGCGCTTGGCGACAACGCCACCGGCGCGATCGACGTGTCGAAGCGGAACGACCCCGTCGCCTACAATCTCGTCCTTGGCGGCGTCACGGTGAGGAAGGAACTGATCATCCGCAACCTCGACGACGGATCCAACTCTTACAAGAATCAACTGCAGATCGAGGACAACACGGTGAACACGCTCGTCGGGCACCTGCGCTTGCCCAACTCGTACCTGCGCATGTACACGGGAGCGAACGCCAAGTTCGTCATTGCCGGCGGCGCTTCGTTCAACACCAGCTCGTTCTACAGCATGGGGTCGGGCGCGGAGGTCATCGTGACCAACGTGCCGACGACGCAGAAGATTTACGGGGACACGGCCACGGTCGGCTGGCTCACATGGGCGGTCGCAGGCAACACGTACACCCAGTACAATGGGGACCACAATCGTGGCATGCAGAACCACGTGCGGGCGACGGTGAACGGGGCCTTCACGTCGGGTTCCTATTTCTATCTGGGCAGTCCGGGTCTTCTCGACCTCTGCGGCACGACGCAGTCGATCTCGCGGATCGAGGCGATGACGAAGTCCACCTCCGACTGGACTCCCATCGCGTCCGGCGTGATCACGAGCGGCCCGCCCGCGCTCATCACCTTCAACGCCGCGAGCGTGTACACGAACTCCGCGATCTATACGGGCGCGGTGTCGCTGGAGCAGGCGGGTTCGGGCAAGGTGTTTCTCACGGCGGCCAGCTCCACGACGGGCGGCCTCATCGCATCGGCCGGCCAGATCGTGATGAAGCCCGGCGCCAAGTGGAACGGACGCATCGTCGTGAACGGCGGCGTCCTCGACGTGCCGGGGCCCGAGGCGTTTGGGATGGATACCTCGCTCGCGCTCAAGGCGGGCACGCTGACGCTTCCCGCCGGCGAGTACTGTTTCGCGTCGGTCACGGACGCGAACGGCGACGCGGTTGCGCCGGGGCGCTACTCGTCCGAGGCGTCCGGTGACGTGAGGGCGCTGGAGGGGCTGGCCGGTCCCGCCGTGGTGGTGGTCCTTCCGCCCTCCGGCGGCGAGGAGGCGACATACGTGTGGACCGGCGCGGGGGACGGACGCTTCTCGACGGCTGCGAACTGGGAGGGGGGCGTACTGCCTGACTTCGCGTCCGGCACGGGCACGTACCTGTTCCCGGGCAACGGTTTCACGGCTACGGTCGACACAAACGTGGTCGCCAAGGGATTCGTGTTCTCCTCCGGCGTGGCGGACACGGCGCGGCTCGTCTCCGCGGGCGGCGAGGTGATGTTCGGCAACGGCACGCTCGTCGTGACGAGCGCGACGGCCGTCGCCAAGAGCGTGGTGCTGGACGTGCCGGTGTGCGTCGCCCAGGGACTCGGCATCCGCGTCGGCGGACTGACGGACACCGCCACCCGAAACATGTCGCTCGTGTTCACGAACCGCCTCACCTCGGTGGGCGAGGTCGTGATCTCCAAGGAAGGCCTTGGCCCGGTGTACGTCTTTGGCAACGACAACAACGTCTACGGCGACATCGTGGCCACGAACGGATTATTCTACGTGAGCGGCGCCGATCCGCTCGGCGGCAGCGGCACGTTCCGCTACTACCAGCGACCCGGCATGGGCGACTACTCGCTGGTTGTCCTCAACAATGCCGTCGTGACGCGTGACGTCGTGTGCAACCAGACCGAGGACAGAAGGACCTTGACGACCGTCGCCAACACCACGAACCTCGTTCTCGGCAGGGCGTCGAACGTGGGAGGTCACTTCCGCATCACGCCAGCTGCCAATTCCCAGATCACCTTCGCGGGCGGGATGGCCCCGGGCAACTTCCTGATCATGCAGCCCGAGACCGGCGGCTCCTGCATCATCTCCAACACGCCCGTCGTCTCCGAGAAATGTTACTGGACGGACGCGGAGAACGCGACGATAAACGTGCTGGCCTGTCCGGGCAACTCGTTCACGGGCGGCGAGACCTGGCACGTGAGCAACACGCTGGAGCTGCGCGTGGACAACGCCATCCGCTCGGACAACACCGTGAAGTTCTGCATGTGGGGCAACAAGGTCCCGCTCTACGGCAAGCTCGACCTCACCGACACGGCGCAGGAGCTCGCGCGGTCGTTCCGCACGGTCTCGACGAACGACGACGGCACGGTGAAATACCTCTCCGCTGGGCAGGTGAGCGGACTGAGCGGCTCCCGTCTCAAGCTGAGCGGGTCGCAGACGGTGCAGATCCTGCCCGTCTTCACGGGCGCGGCGTCGTACATCCACGCCGGCACGGGGACGCGTTACCTGCGCAACGCCTGCACGTCCACAGGCGAGCTGAGCGTGGTGAGCGGGACGCTCGTGATGGAGGCGCCGGGCGCGGCGTACTACGGCGTCCCGCAGCCGACGTCCATCATGGACGGCGGCAGCTGGGCGGGTCCCAAGGTGACGCTTGCGGGCGGCACGGTGCAGGTGAACCACGCCAAGGCGTTCGACCAGTACGCGTCGCTTTACGTTCCCTACGGGAGCGCGGGCGTCATCAACCTCGCGGCGGGCGTTGAGCAGAAGATGGGGTACCTGTATCTTGAGGACGCCAACGGCGTCTGGCAACGACAGAATCTCGGCAAATGGGGTTCTGCGGCGAGCAGCGCGCGCAACAAGTCTGCGTTATTCTCTGGCACGGGCATCATGAACTTTATCGGTGACGGATCGGGTATGATGCTGATATTCAGGTGATGTACGAGGGAGGGGCGCGTTCCCGCGCGACCTAAACATAGACGCGTTTCTCACCCATGCGTGTTGCGATTTTGAGCGATTTTCCAAGATTGCCGTTGCAAAACAAGGGCAATCAATGGTATTATGTACCTGCTTGGTTTTTTAGGAGAAAGTGCATCATGATTCAGATACAAGTGAAACCAGAACGCTGGTGTTGGCGAACAGCCATGCTTTTTGCCCTGCTGTTTGCGACGCATGCCGTTGCCACGCCCGTGGTCTACCGCAATCCGGCGGACGGGCGGGCGTGGGAGGTGGCGCTTGACGCCGCCGAGCCGCTTGTCTGGCAATGGGCCGACGGGGCCGTGTCGGCCACGGTGACGGTTTCCAACGTGCTTTCCGGCGCGACGTCCGCGACGACGGTCGCGCGCGGCGGGGGCGCGGCGGCGGACGGCTCATGCGCGCTCCCCGCATCCGGCGAAGCGGAGCAGCTGCTGGATGTCACGCTCGCGCAGACTGACGGCACGGCGACCGTCGCGGAACAGACAGTGCGCCTGAAAGTCGGCAGCTCCGCAACGGTCTTCGTCGATGAGGCGGACAAGGATTTCCAGGCGATTACGGAGCCGCGCGTCTACGCGTGGTCCGATCTGTGGGCGGAGGAATCGATGGGCGCGGCGTCCGCCACGCTCGCGACGTCCGTGAAGAACGGCGCGGCGATCGGGAACTGGACGCTCCCGGCGACGGGCGGCTACGGCGCGATGAGCGTGAAGGAGACGTTCGGCGGCAAGCGCGGGCCGGTGACGGCCGCGCTCGCGTTCGACGGCACGACGTACTTGACGGCCTACCTGCTCGCGAAGGCGCTGGGCTTTTCAATCATCTTTCGGTAGAAAGGTTGAAAGCCCGCCGTCCGCGTTGTGCACAGGAAGGTAGATGAGGATAACTTCGATGATTGCTTTCGCTACTTGGAGGTTCGGAGATTCGGAGTTTCGGAGAAGATTAAAAAATCCTCCAAGTCTCCTAAACTCCAAGACTCCCAGCAGCGAAAGCAAATATGAGAAGTCAAAAGGAAGCTACAGGTAAGGTTGAAACGATGATGACGAAAAGACTCTTTCTTGCGTGCCTTGTAGGCGCGCTGTCGGTGACGGCGGCGGACGTGCCGCACACCGTGCGGCAGAACTGGCCGTGGGACGCGAAGGTGATCATCGACGTGACGATGCCCGCCGGCACGAACGACGTGGAGATCACCGCGTCGTTCGACAGCGGCGGCGCGCACCACGAGCTGCTGCTCACGGACGCGAACGGCCTTTCGCGCTCGACCTATTTCCTGACGGGCGGCGCGAAGCGGTTCGTGTGGGATCCCGCCGCGCTGGGCTATCGCGGGGCGCTGACGTCCCTGGACGTCACGGCGAAGGCGTTCACGCCCGACAAGCGCGCCTGGCTCGTGATCGACCTCGCGACGGGCGCGAGCGAATTCGTGGCGCTCGGCGACGAGCCGAAGGACGCCAACGGCAAGCCGTGGCAGGACAACCAGTACAAAACGTCCAAGATGGTGTTCCGCCGCATTCCCGCCGGAACGTTCACGCGCGGCTACACGACGGCCGAGAAGGACTACATCAAGGGACTTGACCGGGAACTCGGCGCGACGAGCAGCAGCAAGATGCTCACGGCGACGGAGACGACGCTCACGAGCGACTACTACATTTCCATCTACCAGACGACGCGCGCCCAAGTCGCTCGCATCATGGATGTGCCGTCGTCCAACGGCTATTACAACCAAGTCACGCCGGACGCAGGCCAGATGTTCGCCGCGGGTCATGTGTGTTTTCAGCGCGGCAGCAACTCGGTGGAAGGCGTCAACTGGCCGTTCACGAAATTCGCCGTCACGCCGACTTCGATCATCGGCCGGTTCCGCGCGCGGTGCGGCAACCGGTTCTGGATCGACCTGCCCACGTGCGCCCAGTGGCAGCGGGCGGCGCGTCCGGACACGAAGTGGCTGTTCTACGACACCTCGTCGTACCCCGGCGGCATGTCCGGCGGCACGGTGGGCGACTCGCTCGACACCATCACGAACATCATCGCCCGCATCTCCTTTGGTTACCAGAGAAAATACTGCGGCATTGGCGGGGTCTACTCCCCGCCGAACACGGTCGGCGACCTTCTTCCGAACGCCTACGGCCTCTACGACCTGATTGGAAGCCGGCAGGAACTCCTCCTGGACCAGTGGGACTCGTCGGAGGCCGCCGTTGCGTCCGCCGGCGTCGACCCCGTCGGCATGGCGGACGCGAGCCGCAACAGCCGCATGGTGAACAACAGTTTCAGCAGCAACGGGACGATCTCCAACTGGTCGATCGCGTTCGCCGGGGCCCTGAACTCGGACAACCCCAAAAACTCCAACAACGAGAATTGCTACCGCTACGTGATTCATCTCAACCCGCCGCAGTCGTTCGGCGGGAAGTGGGTGAACGAGGAGCCGGAAGGAGGCGCGCAATGAAAAAGTTGGCTTGGGCAATGGCGGCGCTGCTCGGCGCGTACGGCGCGGGCGCGGCGATGACGGCGAACGTCAGCTGGACGCAGCGGTGGCCGTGGAACGCGAAGGTGGACATCGACTTCGCGCTTTCCGGCGGTGCGAAGTGCGACGTGGCCGTGACGGCCTCGTTCACCACGAACGGCGTGCCGGGGACGGTGGACCTGGAGCGCGCAGGCGCGAAGGGCGACTTCTGGGAGCTGGAGCCGGGGATGTACCACCTCGAATGGGACCCGGCGGCGGCGGGGCTGGACGGGACGGCGCTCAAGGACTTCGCCGTGCAGGTGACGCCCGTGGAGGACGCCGCGAACGCGCGCAAGTGGCTCGTCATCGACTTGAAGGACGGCACGTGGGAGTATGCGGCGGACGAACCTACCGGCGGCTGGAACCAGGACATGTACAAGCTGGGCAAGATGGTGTTCCGCCGCATTCCGGCCGGGACGTTCACGGCGGGCCTCACGGCCGACGAGGTGGCGTATCTGGACGCGGCAGCCGGCAATACAAGCGTCGGTTACTACATCCCCCAGAAGACGATGGAGATCACGCACGACTACTACATCGCCATCTTCAAGACGACGCACACCCAGCGCTACCTCATCCTCGATGCGACTGACACGCGCGTGGACATGCGTCCGGCCGTCACGGGGGCCACCTACTATCCGCACTTGCGCGGCTCGAACAACGTGGACCGCATCGACTGGCCGACGACGCGCTTCGCGGTGAAGGAGGGGAGCATCGTCGACACCTTCCGCGAGCGGTGCGGCAACCGGTTCTGGATCGACCTGCCCACGAACGCGCAGTGGGAGAAGGCCGCGCGCGGCGGCACGAGCACGATCTGGTACAACGGCGGCACGGTCGAGACGTCCTACGCGGACTGCACGAACCTCGTGGTGCAGATCGGGCGCACGCGGCTGGAGGAGGGCGTGTCGCAATATTCGCTGGTCCCCGTCGGCTCCTATCTGGGCAACCCCTACGGGCTGTACGACCTGATCGGCGCGCGCCCCGAATACGTGCTGGACCGCTTCAAGGACGGGAACGTCGCCGCCGCCGAGACAGTCGACCCGGTCGGCCCGACGGACGGCACCCGCCGCGCGCTGCGCGGCCAGCACTGCCAGGACAACCACGGCCTGCGCTACTACGCGATCTCGGCGATCCAGGTCGAAAACGTCGACAACCTCGCCGCCAACAACTACGAGTCGTTCCGCTTCGCGATCCACCTGCGCCCGCCGCAGTCCTTCGGCGGCAAATGGGAGTGACGGAAATGGGAAAAGCAAAATGGGGGACCTGTTTGACGGCTAGTCTGGCGTTCGCGACGTGGGCCTTCGACATGCCGCAGATCGTCTCGCACAGGGGCGAGTCGCAGGACCGTCCCGAGAACGCGATGGCGGCGTTCCGTCTCGCGTTCGCGCGCGAAGTGGACGGCGTGGAGTGCGACGTATACGCCACGACCGACGGCGTGCCCGTGATCATCCATGATCCCACGACTGGGCGCACGGCCGGTGCTGGCACGAACCTCACCGTGACGGCCTCCTCGTGGAACGACCTCAGGGATGTGCGCGTGGGCGCGTTCGGCAAGTGGATCGGCACGGAGTGGGAAGGCGAGACGCTGCCAAGGTTCGAGGACTACCTCGCGCTCCTCGCGTCGAACGCGACGACGAAGTGCGTGGTGGAGCTGAAGAGCAGTGCGAACAACCTCGTCTCCACTGTCGTCGCCGCCGTCCAGGCGCAGCCGCTCGCCACGAAGGAGCGCGTGATGTTCATCGCGTTCGACGCGAACCTCATCAGCGCCGTGCGCCAGGCGTTGCCCGACTACGAGGCGTGGCTCCTGCTCGGATCCGGCACCTACACGGGCGCCGGCATGATCGCGAGCCTCGCCAACTGCAACGCCACCGGCGTGGACATCTACCACGCGGCCACGTACACGGCGGCGGACGTCGCCGCCGTGAAGGCGGCGGGATACGCGTTCGCCGTGTGGACGCCGAACAGCGACGCGGACGCGCTCAAGTACGCGCAGATGGGCGTGGACGCGATTACCACCGACCGCGGCGGCGCGATGAAGGCGTATCTCGCCGCGGAGATTGTCGCCTGGGACGAGATATACGACGATTCGCTGCCGGCCGGCGCGACGTGGCTGGACGTGGGCGCCTACGTGACGAACGGCCTTGTGGCGCACTTCGACGGCATCCGCAACGCGGGGGCGGCGCTGCCGCACGATCCGACGGCGGCTACGTGGAAAAACCTCGTCGCGGGAGGTCCGGACGCGACGTTCCACGTGAACGGGGGCGCGTGGAACGGAATCGGGAACGGCTACGTGTTCTCGGGGACGGCCCACAACGACTACGCGCAGCTCGACGACAACATCGCGCTTGGCGCTTTTTCCACGGTTCAGGCGGTGACGGACGTGAAGACGGCTGAACAGAGCTCGGGATTGTCGCCGAGCTGGTTCCCGGCGGTGTTCGTCGCGCCCGACGACTCGTATTCGCTTTTCATCGCCAACAACAACAGCAGCGGGACGAAGAGCTCCACGCTGAACTTCAAGAACGACAACTACGTGGGGACGAAGAACCGTCCCTCGCTCACGTCGTGGGGCGGCAAGTACGTGACCGCCGTGATGGCGGACGGCCAGACCTACCTTTTCCAGGGGACGACTTACGCCAACGGGAAGACCCGTACGGCCAACACGGCGATTCCGGGCAAGCGCTTCACATGGGGCGGCGCCACCTCGTCGGGCAACTCCTACGGCATGAAGGGCACTTTCTACGGCCTGCGCCTGTACACGCGCCCCCTGTCGGAGGAGGAACTGGCGTGGAACCGGATGGTGGACGAGGTGCGCTTCCGCGGATCGGACGAGAATGTCAACGTCGTCATCGAGTCGAACGTCGCCGGTGTCGAGGGGACGGAGTTGAACGGCAAGTATCTCGTGAACGGACACCATACGTTCAGCGCCGCCGCCACACTCGTGGACGGCAACGAATGGGAGCCGACCGGTTTCAAGCTGGAGGCGTGGACGGCCGAGAAGGGCACGTGGAATCTTGTCGGTGAATATGAAGGATCTTCGTTCGCCTACACGAACTGCGCGGCGCGTCCGAGAGTACGCCTGACGTGGAACTGGCGGTTGAAGAACGGCGTGAAGAAGTTCGACGCGGACAGTTACGTGCAGGCCGGCGTGATCCTGAACTTCGACGGCATCCGCAACGCGGGGCTGGACAAGTCCCACGATCCGGTGGCGGCGACGTGGAAGAACCTCGGTCCGGGTCCCGACGCGACGCGCGCGGTCGTCATCGCCGACCGGCCCGGTGCCTGGACGGCCGACGGCTACGACTTCGCCGCCGGCGACTGCTTCGTGACGGACGTGGCTGTCCCTTTCACGAACCAGGTGACGGTGCAGGTTGTCGCGGACTATGATGCCACGCACCAGACGAACAACTGGCCGTCGCCGTTCGGCGCAAGCAACAATGGCGACGTGTTCGGCTTCTACACGTACACGCCGTACACCGGCAACGGCTACGACCGGCGCGGCGACAGGCTGATCTTCAGGTCGAATCCGATCAACGGTGCATCACGTACGCTGCAGCCGTGGAACGGGCGTCTCGCCAACGCCGTCGTCGACTACAACCGCGTGAGCTTTACAGGCGATGCGTCGCAGTCGTGGTGGAACGGCACGTTCAATGCCCCGCCCGTCTCGTACCGGTACTGCATCGGCACCGCCTGGTCGAGCGCCGCAGAGAGGGAGAGACGCATGTTCAAGGGCCGTATCCACGCCATCCGCGTCTACGACCGCGTGCTGACGGTGGCGGAGCTACGCCGCAACAAGGAGATCGACTACGTGCGCTTCTACGGCACGGCGGGACTCTCGACGGAAACGGACCTCGTGGAGGTGCGTTCCGAGGTGCCTGGCATCGTCCTGGAGGACGAGGGAGGCTGGCTCGTACGCGGCACGGGCACGAAGACGTTCTCCGCGCCTGCCACGACCAACATCGGCCACTGCACCTACGTCTGTGCGGGCTATCGCCTGGAAACCTGGAACGCCACGAAACGAATGTGGGAAAACCCAGTCCTGATGGCCGAACTTTGCTCGGCAACGATCACGAGCACCACAAACCAGCCCAACCGCCGCCTCACGTGGCTCTGGACTCTGATCGCAGGCGTGCGCGCGGCGGCGGACTACGACGTTTCCGACTACGTGCAGCAGGGGCTCGTGGCTCACTACGACGGCACTCGCAACTGTGGCGCCCGGAACGCCCATTCGATGAGATCCATATTCTGGCGCGACCTCTCCTATCGCGTGGACGACATGATCGCCGCCTCGAACACCAGCTTCACGGCGTGGATCGAGAAGGGACACCACTTCACGGCGGCGGAGGAAAGCAGCTTCCGGATGCAGGATAACATCTCGCTCGGCCAGGCGTGCACCGTCGAGGCTGCGATGGACGTCGACTGTTCGGCGCAGACCACGTCCTTCCCGTTCTACTTCGGATTCGGCTATGCCGACTACTGCATGTTTACGCGCACGACAGGTGCGACGCTGGAGATCAAGTGCGACAACTGGCTTGGAACCCCACGGCTCAAGCTTTCGAACTGGGCCGGCAAGTACCTTGTGAACGTGGTCACGCCGACCGACCACTACCTGGCCCAGGGAACGAACCTGCTTGCGGGGACGCACAACGCGCGTTCGCTCTTCCTCGACATTCCCGACGGCAAGATGCTGATCGGCGCCGCCACCACCTATTCGGGAAACGACCGTAGGGCGCGCTGCATGACGGGCGACTACTACTCCCTACGCATCTACAACCGCGCGCTTGCGGATGAGGAAATCGCGCAGAACCGCAAGGTGGACGAAATCCGCTACCGCGGCAACTTCGCGAACTACCGCAACCTCATGGTGGTCAACGAACAGCCGGCGGGCGCGGGCGAGACGGTGCAGGG
>JAFRSR010000393.1 GCA_017427485.1 Kiritimatiellia bacterium | reverse complement strand
CGCGCCTCGCGTTCCTCGCGCGCGGCACGGGGAGCGGCACGCTGCTCGTCCGCAAGGGCGCCGGCGCCGTGCTCATCCTCAGGTGACACACGGGGAGATTTTGACAGGATTCCAGGATTTACAGGATTAACAGGATTATTTTGGAATCTAGAATCCTGTAAATCCTGATAATCTTGTAATCCTGTCTGAAATTATGAGCAGGAACGGGTGGTGTTGCGGCGTTCAAGGTCAGCGCGGTAGGCGGCGAGGTCGACCGGCTTCTGGGCAACGCCCGTCTTGACGGCGGCCTCCGCCACGGCATAGCTCACCTCCACGAACAGACGGCGGTCGAACGGCTTCGGGATGATGTAGCCCGTACCGAACTCGAGCGTCTCGTTCGGGTAGAGGGTCTTCACCTCCTCGGGCACGGGCTGGCGCGCGAGGGCGGCGAGCGCGTACGCGGCGGCGACCTTCATCTCCTTGTTGATCGTCTTCGCGCGCACGTCGAGCGCGCCGCGGAAGAGGTAGGGGAAGCCGAGCACGTTGTTGATCTGGTTCGGGTAGTCGCTGCGGCCGGTCACCATCACGAACTTCCGTTCCTTCAGCGCCTCGGCGGCCACGGCCGGGTCGATCTCGGGGTCGGGGTTCGCCATCGCGAAGATGGCGGGGAACTCGCCCATCGCCTGCACGTCCGCGCCCGTGAGCACGTTCGCGGCAGAGACGCCGATGAACACGTCCGCGCCGCGGATCGCCTCCTGGAGCGTCTTTGCGGGCGTGTCGACGGCGTGGCGGGCCTTGTAGGGGTTGAGGTCCGTGCGGGACGTGGAGATCACGCCCTTCGAGTCACACATCGTGACGTCCTTCACGCCGGCGGCCTTGCACATCTCGCAGATGCGGATGCCGGCGGCGCCCGCGCCGTTCATCACGACCTTGAGGTCGCCGAGCGCCTTCCCGGCGAGGGCGGCGTAGTTCATCACGCCCGAGAGCGCGATCACGGCGGTGCCCCACTGGTCGTCGTGGAACACGGGGATGTCGAGCGCGGCGTCGAGGCGGTCCTCGATCTCGAAGCAGGCGGGGGCGGCGATGTCCTCCAGGTTCACGCCGCCGTACTGCGGGGCGAGGGCCATGACGGCGGCGATCACGCGTTCGGGGTCGGTCTTGCCCGTGTCGAGCCCGTCGCGGCGGCAGTGCGCGAGGGGCACGGGCCAGGCGTCGACGTCGCCGAACGACTTGAAGAGCACGGCCTTGCCCTCCATGACGGGGATGGACGCCGTCGCGCCGAGGTCGCCGAGTCCGAGGATGGCCGTGCCGTCCGAGACCACGGCCACGAGATTCGCCTTGGCCGTGCAGTCGTACACGCTCGCGGGGTCGCGCGCGATCTCCTTCACGGCGAGGGCGACGCCCGGCGTGTACGCGAGGCACAGGTCGTCCTTGGTCCTGAGGGGCTTCGGCAGCGTCACGGCCACTTTGCCGCCCTTGTGGAATGTCAGCACTTCTTCTCGTCCAAATTTTGACATGGATCCAGTTCCTTTTCTTCACAGCTCCACAGCGTGACGCGTACGCACGCGTCCGCGAAAACCTTGCGCGCCAGCGCCAGCCGCTCGGGCGTGAGCTGGCAGGCGATCACCACGGTGTCGGCCCGCAGCGCGCGGATCGCGACCTTTGCGGACGAGAGCGAGCCGCACACGCGGATGCCGCCGATGTAGTGTCCGCGCAGGACGATGTCGTCGTCGAGCAGCCCCACGACGATGCGGCTGTTGCGGGAGGCGCTGCGCACGAGCTCGCGGCGGAAAGTGGAATAGCGGAGGCCGGCGCCGTACACGAGGATGCGGCTGGTCGCGGGGTCGTCCGCGAGGCGCGCGCTGTCAAGCGCGTAGAAGAGGTCGCGCAGGATCGGGCGCACGAAGCGCAGGGCGACGAGGGCGAGGAAGGCGTTCTGCGCGTAGAGCGCGGTGAACGCGAGCATGTGGGTGTGCGGATAGCCCATGAGGATGATGATCGCGTCGCATGCCAGCACGCCCGTCGCGACCGCGCAGGCGAGGCGCACGTAGTTCGAGATGCGCGCGCGGCTCCAGACCGTCGAGTAGGCGCGGAAGAACACGAGCGCGAAGAACACGGGCACCACGCGGAGGGGCAGGTAGGTGTGGCACGCCGTGGCCGTGACGGGAACGGAAAGCACGAGCGACGTGAGGAACCACGCGACGACGAGCAGCAGCGCGTCCGTCGCCACGTAGAACGGCACGGCGAGCATGGCGCGGCGTCGGCGCACGGCCGTGGTGTGGTCGTGCGCGACGACGTTCAGGAGACGGCCGGCGTCCCACAGCTCGATGCGGCGCATGTCGCGCACGACGATCACCACGCCCACGACGAACGCGACGATGTACAGGCCCGCCGCGCGGTCGCGGAGCGCAAGCGCGCCGAAGCCCACGGACACGAAGAACGCGGCGAGCGCGTAGAGCGTGAAGGCGGCCTTGCGCTGCGAGACGAAGTGGCGCAGGATGCGGTGGTGGAGGTGGTCCGTGTCCGCCTGCATGACGTGCGTGTTGCCCTCGTCGCGGCCCTTCTGCTCGCGGGAGAGCACGGCGCGGATGGACCGGCGCATGATCGCGAGCGTCGTGTCGAAGATCGGCACGCCCATCGCGAGGAGCGGCACGCCGAGCGACACGAAGAGCGAGTCGCCGCTCTTCATCACGAGCGGCAGGACCGACAGCAGGAACCCGAGGTACATCGACCCCGTGTCGCCGAGAAACACGCTCGCCGGGTGGAAGTTGTAGCGCAGGAACGCGAGGCACGCGCCGGCGAAGGCGAGGTAGACGAGCGTCGCCTGGGGGTAGCCGATGAAGGCGAGCGCGCCGCCCATGCCGATGGCGGCGATGAGCGCGAGGCCGGTCGCAAGGCCGTCCAGCCCGTCGATGAGGTTGAACGCGTTGATCGCGCCCACGATCCAGAACATCGTCAGGATGCAGTCCAGCCACACGGGCATGTTCGCGAAGAACGGCACCGCGCGGAATCCCGCGTGGCACCAGAAAAACGCGCCCAACGCGACGGCGACCTGCCCGGCCAGCTTCACCCGCGGCAGGAGACCGAACTTGTCATCGGCGAGCCCCACGGCGACGAGCGCCGCCGAGAGCGCCATCACGCGCCAGATGACCTCGTTCGGGAAAAGCGGGGAGAGCTGCGCGCCCGTGAGCAGCATGTAGGCCGCCAGCGCCGCGGTGACGGAGAGGAAGACCGCGAGTCCGCCCGCGCGGGGCGTGGGCACCGTGTTGATGCGGCGCGCGGAGGGCGCGTCCACCATGCCGCACCTCCGGGCCAGCGCGCGGCAGAGCGGCGTGAGGACGTATCCGAGCGCGAACGTGCCGAGGAACAGGCCCCAGTACGGCGCCGTCTTCACCAACACGCCCAGGAGGTTCGTGAAAAACTGCGTCACGGCAGCACCTCCTCGATCCTCCGCAGGAAGCGCTCAAGCTCCGCGCGGTCGCGCGGACGGTCGAGGGAGAATCCCTGCAGCGCGGACACGTGGACGGTCACCATCGCCCAGCGGTCGATCCGGTTGAGCACCGACCGGTCCCAGGTGTCCAGGAAAATCCGCCGCAGGTGCGACGCCGTGTGCACGCCCTCCTGATTGAAGAACGTGTACACGAGCAGGGCCGGCGGTGCCTGCGGACCGTTGACCTGGATTGCATGGTACGGACGCCCCGCCACCTCGAAGTCGGTGGGGTTTGTCATCTGGAAACCCTGCGCCGGCAGACAGAGCTCGGGACGGTGGATCGAGCTTTTCCCCGCCCCGCTGATGACGGCCGATACGAGGAACTGCACGTCCCAATCCGAACGGTACACGCGCTTCAGAATCGTCGTGTCGCGCGGCAGGACCGTATTCTCGCCGAGCGACCGGCCGTCCAGGGGCGCCTTGCAGGCGGGGCAGTTGGTCTCGCCCATCATCTGCGACGCGAAAAACGTGCGCGCGCATTTCTCGTCCTGGCAGTAGAGGATGTCGTCAACCTCATAGCCCGCCAACGACTTCGGCCATTCCACCGAAGGCGGTTCGGCGATCTGTGGGTTCGGCGCCTGCGTCTGGAACAGGAACAGCGCGCAGAGGCAAATGGAAAGTGCAAAATGAAAGATGGAATATGCCGACGGGAGGGCCGCCCCACTGGGACAACGGGCATCTTGCCCGTTGCCGCCAGCCTGCGGGAGGGCCTCGCTTGTCGCGGCCGCAACGGGCGGGACGCCCGTTGTCCCGGTCGCGCCCTTGCGCTTCCCGCACACCCTCGAAATGACCTCCCCGCACGCGACCATGCAGGCGATCGCCACGATGAACACGACGTACCCCGAATAGTCGTGGTAGAACCCCAGCGCGAAATCCGCGTTCGCGCACGCCGCCACGAGACAGATCGACAGGATGCGCACAATGTTTCCGAGGATGGCCAGCGGCACGGAACACGCGAAGAGCGCGGCGCGCCGACGCCACGTGGGCTGGGTGTACCAGGCGTATGCGGCCGTGAGCGCCATGAGCGCCACGATCGACCGCAACCCCGAACACGGCTCCGCGACGTCGACCGCGAACGGATGCGCGCCCTCCGAGACGATCATCGTGCCCTGCTGCACCACGTTGATGCCGAAGCCGCGCAGCAGCACGAACGCCGTGCTGCTCGCAAAGAGGCGCAGATGGATCGTGACGGCGTCCAGATAGGAGGTCATCGGCACCGTGAACAGCAGGAAGAGCGCGGGGAAGACGAACCGCTTGGCGACGCGACGGCCGAAGAAGGCCCACGGCAGCGTCATGCACAGACCGATGAAGCCGACCTGCTCCAGCCGCACCTGGATGCCGCGCGTGCCCAACAGCGACGCGCCGACGCACGGCAGACAGGCGAGCAGGCCCCACACCGAGGGGTTCCCCGACACCTCCCTGATCTCCTTGCGCTGCGTCCACAGCACGTAAAGCGAGAAGATGGGCACCAGCCAGCCGTGCGACATGTCCTCCAGCGGGTCGCTGAAGACAAAGCGCAGGTGGTTGAACATGCCGACGAAACCGACCAGCATGCACACGACCGTCACCGCACACGCACCTAGGCGCAGGTTCTGTTGCCACTTCTGCATGGAAATGCTGTTATTATACCACAACATCACCGCCGTTTGCGAACACGGCACGGCAATAAATGCCCGACGGACACGGACGCCCCGCGCCCTCCAGCAGCATCTCGCCCGATTCGACGCGCACCGATGGAAATTGCTGCGCGAGGATGTTCTCCGCCACCTGGCAGGAAAGGCCCGGCGTATGCGAGGAAAAGAGGACGAAGCGCGGTCGTTCGGAAAGCACGCCCTTCACGAGCGTCAGCGTCTCCTGCAGGTCGCGCTCGATCTTGTACGTCTCGCCGCTCGCGCCGCGTCCGAAGGTCGGCGGGTCGAGGATCACGGCGTCGTAGCGGCGCTCCCGACGGAACTCGCGGCGGAGGAACTTGTGCACGTCGTCCACGATCCAGCGGATCGGACGGTCCTGCAGGCCGTTCAGCGCGGCATTCTCGCGCGCCCACTGCACCATGCCCTTCGACGCGTCGAGGTGGCACACCTCCGCCCCGCCCTGCGCCGCCGCAAGCGTGCTGCCGCCGGAATAGGCGAACAGGTTCAGCACCTGCGCGCCGGACGCGTGCGCGCGAATCCAATTCCACTGCGCGCGCTGCTCGGGGAAGATGCCGAGGTGGCCGAAGTCGGTGCCGGAGAGCTTGAAACGGATGCCGGCCGTCTCGATCGTCCATTCCGACGGCAGCGCGCTGCGTCCGTGCCAGCGGTTGCCCTCCTCGCGGTCGAACGTGGCGGAAGCGCGCGTCCAGGCGGCAGGATTCTCCGGCCGCCACAGCGCCTGCGAGCAGGGGCGCACGAGCGTAAAGCGCCCGAAGCGCTCAAACTTGCGTCCGCCGCCGGAATCGATCAATTCGTAGTCGTCTTTCAGCTCCTGCATGGCGCTCATGGTACCACATCCCGCCGACGCTTTCAAGCGCGATTTCACGGCACCAATCGTCATCTGGACCTTGTTTCGAAGAAATATCCATTTAAAACCCGTTCGTGGCGGACGAGAGATATGAGGCGCATGTCCGCAACGATGGAATTGATGGAAAACCAGTCCTCCGGCGGCAGTGCTGAGGACGGAATCGGGTGGGTAAGGCCGAGCGAATCGACACTCTCCGCCTCGCGGAACGCGGGCGCGGCGTCACCCGGCGTCCAGCCGAGGCGAACCGTCACCGCGCTCCCCCCGCGTTCCTTCAGGAGTCTCCGCGCCAGCTCACGCGCCCTAAACGCCCCGGCCACGTCCACCTTGTGCGGGTCTTTGCCGCAAATCGCCCCGCCGCCAATCGGTATCTCCGGCCCATAGAAATCGACGGCAAGCTTCTTGCCGGAGAGGCCGTTGTCCCCTTCTGGCCCGCCGACGATGAAGTCGCCCATGCCGTTGAGGATGAATTTCTCCAGCGGCAGGTTGGAGATGCCCGCAAGACCACGAGCCTCCAGTTCCGCCAGCGCCCCGCCCACTACGGACAAGACCAGCTCATGCTGCTCCGCCGCGAACACGCCCGGCGAATGGTGGTTGTTGTGGGTAAGACGGTTCCATTTGTAGTGCGGGGGGCACGGGGGACGGGTGCCCCTACCGGTACCATGGTAGGGT
>JAFRSR010000007.1 GCA_017427485.1 Kiritimatiellia bacterium | reverse complement strand
TATCTTCATCGTCTTTTCCTTTAAGTTGTCTTCGGAGAACAGCGCGGGCAAGTGACCCTGCCGCTTTGCGCAACGGGCGAGATGCCCAGTCCCAGTTAGAGCGCGTCGAATGCGAAGACGTGTGCGCGAGGCTTCGGCTTGTCGTAGGACTGGCCCCACGTCTCGGTCACGACGAGGCGCAGCGCGTCCGCCTCGACGGGCGAGAAGGACACCTTGCGCAGACGCAGGATGTTGAGATTGTCCACGAAGACGGTCTTCCACGTGCCGTTGACGCGCGCGTCGATCCGGAAGCCCTTCGCGAGCGGAGCGGGCATCTTCACGCGCGTGTGCTCGGCCTCGAGCTTCATCATGCGCTTCGAGGTGCCCTTCATCACGGAGTCGAAGATGAGACGCGCACCGGAAAGCTTCTGCGGCTTGTCCCATTCGTAGACCATCGTCTCCGCGCCGGGATCCGTCCACACGCCGTTCTCCGTCTTCGCCGAGGTCCAGCGGTCCACGCCGCTGCGGAGCGGTTCGTTCGCGGGGGCGGTGCGCGCTGCGCGCGTGAGTGCGCTCACTTTGCGCCAGCGGAACGGCAGCATGCAGTCGTCGTCCTCGAGCGTCGCCTGCAGCTCGGCGATGTGCTTGGCGCGCACTTCGGCTGGGCTCACGCCGCCGTGGCGGAACGAGACGGCCGCCGCCGTGCCCACGGCCTGCCCGATTGTGGCGCACGTGGCCATCACGCGCGTCGCGGAGAGCGCCATGTGCGTGACGGAGATGTCGCGGCCCGCGAACAGGAGGTTCGGCACGTTGACGGAGTAGAGGCAGTCGAACGGGATGCCGAACGGCGAGGGGCAGCGGTGGTGCTCGCTCAGGTGGCCGTGCTTCCAGAAGGCGTCGGGATGGTGGTCGTCGAGCGTCCAGCCGCCGTAGGCGACCACGTCCTCGAAGTGGCCGCCGCCCATCACGTCGTGCTGGTTGAGGATGCGCGGACCCACGAAGCGGACGCTCTCGCGCTTTCCGGGAAGCGCGCCGATCCAGTCGAGGTCGTAGCCCTTGCAGCGGCCGTCGGGGTGGTTCTTCATGTAGTCCCACACGCCGTAGGCGATCTTCTTCAGCTCAAGCTGGATCGCGTTCGCGTCGCCGATCGTGTCGAAGTTGCCGCCGAACTCGATCCACCAGAAGTTGTTGTTGTCCGGATAGAGGCGCTTGTAGGAGTAGCTCTTGCCCTTCTCCTTTGGCTGGGCGTCGTTCACGAAGTCGGCGTCGGTGAACTTGTACGCCCACGACGGCGCGTGGAACGGATGGTCCTCTTCGGTCTTGCGGAGCTGGAGCAGAATCGAGTTGCCCATCGTGCGGCCGTCGCCGCCGCCCTGCTGGAAGTCCTCGCCGAACTCCGAGGGCAGCTCGCGTCCGTGGCGGAACTTCGCGCCCGAGAGGCGCAGGATGCCGTCGCCCGTGCAGTCGGCGAACAGCTTCCCCTTGATCACGTAGCGCGTGTAGGCGTTGACGTTCCAGGCCTTCACGGCGGCGATGCGCCCGCCCGCCATCTCCACGCCGTCCACGGACGTGTTCAACAGCAGCGTGACGTTCGGCTCCTCGATGACCGCCGAGTACATCACGTCGTCCCACAGCGTGTAGCGCCGGAGCGGGTTGTAGTAGAAGTTCTTGAGCTGCAGCTCCTCGAGGATGCCCGCCTCCTTGTTCTGGTCGCCCGCCGCGCCCATGATGCCCATGCGCATCTCCGAGGACGCGTTGCCGCCGAGCATCGGACGGTCCTGCACGAGCACCACCTTCACGCCGTGGCGCGCGGCGGAGAGCGCCGCGCAGATGCCGGAGAGGCCGCCGCCGCACACGACGAACTGCGTCTCGAGACGCACCTCCTTCACCACGGGGGCGTTCGCCTCCGTGCGCATCACGTTGGGCTCGACGGGCGGAATCGGCGCCCGGCTCACGGCGATTCCCGCCGGCGCCGCCGCGCCGGCGGCCAGCGCGCTTGCCGAAGCGCAGGCAAGGGAGAGAAGAGCATGTCTGTTCACAGGGATGTCCTTTCTAGGAGGTCGGGGGTAATGAGCTGCGCGTCGAGGAACTCCCGTACGTCGGGGTTGGTCGACCGCACGAAAGCGGCGGGTTCGGAGACCTCCACGACGTGTCCGTCCTTGAGCATGAGCACGCGGTCCGCGAAGAGGAGCGCGCCCTGCAGGTCGTGCGTGACGACGATCGACGTGATGCCGCGCTCCTTGTTGAGGCGGCGGATGAGTCGGTTGATGGTGACGGACGTCACGGGGTCGAGGCCGGAGGTGGGCTCGTCGTAGAGGATGATGTCGTTGCGGCGCACGATCGCGCGCGCGAGGCCCGCGCGCTTCTGCATGCCGCCCGAGATCTCGGCGGGATAGCGGTCCGCCGCGTCCGTCAGCTCCACGGCGGCGAGCGCCTCGTCCACGCGCGCGTCGATCTCGGCCTCCGTCAGTCGGCTGGCGTGCTCCCGCAGCGGCAACGCCACGTTCTCCGCCACGGTGAGCCAGCCGAGCAGCGCGCCGCCCTGGAAGAGGTAGCCGAACCGGTTGCGGATCGACTCGAGCGCCCAGCCCGTGGCGGACGAAATCTCGACGTCGTCGAGCCACACGCTCCCGCTCGTGGGCGTGAGGAGGCGAACGAGGTGCTTGAGCGTGACCGACTTGCCCGTGCCGGACGGCCCCACGACCGCAAGGATCTCGCCCTTCTCGACGGTAAAGCTCACGCCCGAAAGGACCTCGCGTCCCTCGAAGCGCTTCACGACGTTTTCAAAGCGTATCTGCGGCATGTGGCCATTTCCTCGTTTGCGTTCAAGTATACCACAAGGCCGTGTCGAAAGGGAGAGATTTCAGTAGAACACCCGCCAGAGGAAAAGCCCCTTCCCCGGAGCGGTGGGCACGCGGGCCGTGCGCGGCGGACACTTCTCCAGAAGCTCCGACACGGCCTCGGGCCGCTCGTCGCCCTTCCCCACGCGCAGGAGGAACCCCGCCATCGAGCGCACCTGCTTGTAGAGGAATCCGTCCCCGTGCACCGAGAGGACGATCCGCGGGCCCGTCTTCCGCACCGTGCAGGCGAACACGTTACGGACCGTCGAGCCGATCTCGCGTCGCGGGTTCGCGGCGAAGGAGACGAAGTCGTGCTCGCCCACGAAGCGCGCCGCGCCGTCCTGCATCGCAGCGACGTCGAGCGGCTGCGGCACGCCCGTCCAGAACGGCGCGAGGTGCGGCGGCAGGATGGGCGCGTTGTAGACGAAGTAGCGGTACTCCTTGCCGAGAGCCGACTTGCGGGCGTCGAAGTCCGCCGCCGCGAGCGACGCGCGCAGCACGCGCACGTCCTGCGGCATCCGCGCGTTCATGGCGTACACGAGCTTGTCCGGGGGTATGGGCTGCGCGAGGTCGCAGTGCGCCACGAAGCCGCGCGCGTGCACGCCCGCGTCCGTGCGGCTGCAGCCGAACACGCGCACGGGCGCGCGGTCGAGGTAGGCGAGCGCCTCCTCGAGCACCTGCTGCACCGAGACGGCGTTCTCCTGGAGCTGGTAGCCGGAGTAGGACGTGCCGTCGTACGCGATCACGAGCTTGTAGCGGCGGCTCATTTCACGGACATCTTCGCGAGGAGTTTCTTGAGGTCCTGCACGCGGTCCTTCGCGGCCACGAGCACGGAATCCTTCGTGGACACGACCACAAGGTCCTTCACCCCGAGCACGGCCACGTGCGGCCCCTCCGAGATCGCGACGGAGTCCGTCACGTCCAGAAGCGTCACGTTGCCCTTCGCGACGTTCCGCCGCGCGTCCGTGGCGAGATGGCGGTCGGCTGCGGACCAGGTGCCCACGTCGTCCCAGCCGAATGCCGTGCGCGACACGAGGATGTTCTTCGCCTTCTCCATCACGGCGTAGTCGATCGAGATGCGCGGCAGCTGCGGGTAGAGGGTCTCGAGCACGGCGGGGACGCGGTTCTTTGTGTCGGCCACGGCCGCCTCGAGGATCGCGAGCGCGGGCGCGCCGGCGAGGAGCGAGGCCTTCATCGTGGCGACTTTCCACACGAACATGCCGGCGTTCCAGGCGTACTTGCCGGAGGCGAGGTACTTCGCGGCCGTCTTCGCGTCCGGCTTCTCGACGAAACGCACGGCGCGGTGGAACACGGTCTTCGTGCGCAGCGGCACGGGGTCGCCCACCTGGATGTAGCCGAAGCCGGTGGCGGGATAGTCCGGCGCGACGCCCATCGTGACGATGTCATCCGTGGCGGCGGCCGCGCGCGCCGCGTCCGCGAGCAGGCGGCGGAACGCGGACTCGTCGCGCATGAGGTGGTC
>JAFRSR010000048.1 GCA_017427485.1 Kiritimatiellia bacterium | reverse complement strand
ATGAAGAACTGCCGATACGTGCGCTTCATCAACTGCGACTTCTCCCGCTGGGGACGCGTCGGGAAGCCGCGCTTCGACCAGTTCGGACGCAACTTCATGCCGGACATGGACCGGAAATCGTACGGCATCAATTACGATTCGGCGATCGAGATCGGCGAAGGCTGCTTCGGCGTGACGGTGGAGCGCTGCTACTTCCACGAGCCGCGCGGACGCGCCAACAGCTGGTACTATTCGCATCCGGCAGGACCCGAGGGCGTGGTGATGGCGCACGCGGCGGGCTCGACGGTCATCCGCTGGAACGACTTCGTCGGCAGCGACGACCACCGCTGGAACGACGCCGTGGAGGGGATTGGCAACTTCTCGTACGACGGCGGCTTCAACCGCACGGGCGACGTGTACGGCAACTTCATGGTGTACTGCAACGACGACTGCATCGAGATGGACGGCGGGCAGCGGAACGTCCGCAACTTCGACAACCGCTACGAGGGCGCGCTGTGCGGCGTGTCCGTGCAGGGCTGCATGGTGGGACCGAGCTACGTCTACCGGAACCTCTTCTCCGGGATGTGCGGCGAGTTCGGCGAGGCGGGGCAGACGCTCAAGGTGGGCGGCGGCCAGCACGGTCCGGACGCGGAGGTCTTCGCGGAGAAGAACGTGTTCTGGGGCAAGGGAAACGGAGTGATGATGAGCACGAACCTGACGCTCGTCAGCTCCGGCAACGTGTTCTGCGGCAAGCAGAAGATCAACCAGATGCGCTACCTGAAATGGCCGACGACCAACTCGTCCACTGAGGGGGATGTGACGAAGGAGATCGAGGAGCGCGACCTCGACGCGGCGTATCCGATCCGCCCGATGTCGCTCATGCTGGACGGCGCGCGCTTCTCCGGCTTCAAGGTGAAGGGCGGCGCGTGCGAACCGTCCGCGTTGACCGTCCGCGTGCGCAGCAAGGGGCGCGCGTGCCGGTTCCGGATCGTGAAGAACGACGAGTTCGGCTGGCTGCGCGTCTCGCCCGCCGAAGGCGAGGTGCCGGCCGACGGCGAGGTCCCGCTGACGGTCACGCTGGACGCGTCGAAGATGCGCGACCGCCGCTGGTACCGCGGCGCGTTCCTGGTGCGGGACGAGAAGGGCTTTTCCCGTCCGTTCACCGTCTACGCCGAGACGGAGTTCGTGCCGCCGTACCGTCCGGTCGCCGGGAATCCGCGGACGGTCTACGCGGAGGGCTTCAAGGAAGGGGAGTACGTCGCGTTTTCCAAGAAGGGGCGGACGGTGGAGTTCTCCGTGCCCGAGGACGGGCGGTATTACGTGATGCTGCACGGCGTGGGCCGTGGGCACGTGTGGGGCGCGGTGGACGGCGACCCGCTGGAGGCCTCCCGCCAGCAGGGACAGGACTACCCCGTCTGGACGATGCTCACGCCCGGGCGCAAGCAGGGCAACATGCTCCGGCATTACGATCTCACGAAGGGCCGGCACGTGATCCGCCTAAGCGGGCGCGGCGGCGAGTTCCGCTGCGACGGCGTCGCCGTGACCGACAACCCGCTCGCCTTCGAGCCGAGATAGGCATGAGGAAACAGAGATTATACTTTCTAGGGGCCGCCTTGGCCGCGGCCGCGGCAAGCGCGTCTCTCTCAAGCGGCGCGCGCGGGGCGCGCGCCCTGCCGTCTGAGCGGCCGCGCCTGCTCGCTTTCGGCAGCAGCGACTCGTGCGAGTGGTGCAGGCTGCTGGAGCGCCGCGTGTTCGCGACTGACGCGTGGCGGGCGTGGGCGGAGGTCCATGTCGCGTTCACGCGCGTCGACCTGCCGCGCCGCGACGGCGTGCTCGCGCCGGAGGAGCGCGAACGCAACAACGCGCTGGCGGACCGTCTGGGCGTGACGGGCATCCCGACGTTCGTCCTGCTCGCGGCGGACGGCGACGTGGAGCTCGGCCGCGTGAAGGTGCCGGACGCCGCGCGCGGGCTCGGGCGCGACATGACTCCCGAGGCGTTCATTGCCGCCGTGGAGGGGGAGTTGGGCCGCGACAAGCGCGACCCTCTCCTGGGGGAAGCGGCGTCCCGCCGCTTCTGGCGCATGTACCGTTTCATCCCCGTGGTGCTGCTTCTCGGCATTGCGGCGTTCCTGCTCGTCGACAAGTCGAAGCTGCCGCTTGCGCTGCGCGGGTTGAAGAAGGTCCTGGGCAATGCCGCGCCCGCGGCGCTCGGCGACGCGCCGCCCGTGCCCGCGTGGAAGCGGTGGCTGGCGTTCGCGCTGATTCTTGGTGCCTTCCTCCTTGCCGTGATTTGAGCCGCGCGGGGGCTTGCGCGCGGGCGGGGAAACGGCTATAATATTGTCCACGGTTCACAAGGAAGGGTTTTAAGAATGACTATATCACGCAGAGCATTTCTGGCGAGCGCGTCGGCGTTCTCCATCATGGAGGGCCTGGCGTCGGCTGCGGCGGACAAGCGCATCTTCGCGCCGAACGGCGGCCAGGCGGCCGACTTTCTCATCTGCCGCCGCCTGTATCTCGACATCTGCGGGCGCATCCCCACGCCCGAGGAGGTGACGGAGTACGTCTCCTCCCGCGACATCAAGAAGCGCGAGAAGCTCGTCGACGCGCTGCTGGAGTCCGACGACTTCGCCGACTACTACGCGATGCGCTACTGCGACTTCCTGCGCGTCAAGAGCGAGTTCCCCATCAACCTGTGGCCGAACGCCGTCTACGTCTACCACCACTGGATCCGGGAGACGATCAAGAACGACATGCCCTGGAACGAGTTCGCGCGCACGCTCCTCTACTCGCGCGGCAGCAACTTCCGCGTCCCCCAGGTGAACTTCCTGCGCGCGGCGGCGAGCCACACGCCGGAGGGCCTGTCCAAGGCCGTCTCCACGAGCCTCCTCTTGGAGCCGACGGACAAGTACGCGAAGTACTTCTCGCGCGTGCGGTGGAAGAAGACGCGCGAGTGGAAGGAGGAGATCGTGTACCTGGACGACGGTCCGGCCGACGCGACGCCCGAGGCGTTCATGGCGCAGCTGGAGGGCCCGCTCGCGCCGCAGTTCGTCGCCACGCCCGTGCAGCGCGTCCACTGGTGGATCTACAACACGCTCGCGCCGAAGTCGAAGTGCGAGAAGTGGGTGAACGCCTTCCGGAACGGCGGCTACCGCCTGAAGCCGCTCCTGCGGCACGTGTTCGCGCAGACCGAGTACCGCCAGGGCCCGGGCAAGGGCGGGTTCCCGGCGAGGCGCATGGACGCGGAGGTGCTGGACGACGTGCTCTGCACGCTTACGGGCTCGCGCCGCGACTTCGGGTCGATCGCGCCGGAGCCCTACTCGTTCCTGCCGCCCACGCGCAAGTCCGTGCTCGTGGAGGACGGCTCGATCTCCAGCGCGTTCCTGATCCTCTTCGGGCGTCCGGCGCGCGACTCGGGCCTCCTGACGGAGCGCGACAACCGCATCAAGGCGAAGCAGCGCCTTTACCTCTACAACTCCAGCAAGCTCTGGCGCGACCTCGGCCGGATGGTGGGGCAGTCGGACTTCAAGGCCCTCTCGCACGCCGACCAGATCCGCAACCTCTACATGCGCTTCCTCTCGCGTCCGCCCGTGAAGGACGAGCTCTTCTACTTCGACCAGAAGAACAACATCAACGCCCGCGACGTCGCGTGGTTCCTCCTCAACTCCCGTGAATTCCTCTACCGCATATGAGCACGAACACACAGAAAGGCGCCGCGAAGCCGACTTCGCGGAAGTTCGCGAAAAGCGTCATCGAGATCTGGCTGTGGGGCGGCCCCAGCCAGCTGGAGACCTTCGACCCGAAGCCGGACGCGCCGCACGACTACAACAACGGCCTGAAGTCGATCAAGTCGGCGAACGGCTACGAGCTGCACGAATGGCTTCCGGAACTCGCGAAGTGCTCGAACCTCTACTCGATCATCCGCTCGATGACCCATCCGTTTCCGGGCCACGAGACGGCCACCTACCTCATGCAGACGGGGCGCAACCCCGGCGGCGGCGTGACGTTCCCCGCCCTCGGCGCGCTGATCTCCTCGTCGCGCGTGAAGGGTCCGGGCAAGGCCAATTCGGTGCAGTCGGACCTCCTCTACGAGGGCGACCTGCCGCCGTTCGTGATCCTCACGCACGCCAAGGGCCGCTTCTCCGAGGTCGGCTTCCTCGGCGAGGAGTACGCGCCGCTCGTGACCGGCGGGAGCGCGTCCGCCAAGCGCTTCGAGGTGGACGGCATCGTGCCGCCCGGCGGCCTCACGCGCGAGCAGATCATGGACCGCTTCAGCCGCGCCTCGCGCATCGACCGCCTGCCGCCCGACCCCGAGTTCGAGGCGGCCGGCGCGGCCGCGCGCGAGATCATCCTCGGCAAGGCCGCCGAGACGTTCGACCTCACGCGCGAGAAGGACGCGGTGCGCAAGCGCTACGGCGTGAAGGCGAACGGCACCACCTACACGGAGATCGGCCAGCAGCTGCTCGCCGCCCGCCGCCTCGTGGAGTACGGCGTGCCGTACATCTCCATCAACTACAGCGGCTGGGATTCCCACAAGCGCCACTTCGAGACGATGAAGCAGCCCACGTTCGAGATGGACATGGCCGTCTCCGCGCTGCTCACGGACCTCAACGAGCGCGGCCTCCTCGACTCGACGATCGTCTGGCTCAGCGGCGAGTTCGGCCGCGTGCCGAAGGTGGACCGCCAGCCGCCGTGGAACGGCGGGCGCAACCACTTCCCGCGCTGCTTCTCCGCGCTCGTCGCGGGCGGCGGCTTCAAGGGCGGGCAGGTCGTGGGCAAGAGCGACGAGACGACCGACCACTGGAAGGAGCGCCCCGTCACGCCGCAGGACTTCCTCGGCTCGATCATGGAGCTCGCGGGCGTCGACCCCGACGACCGCCTGCCCAACCCGAAGTGGCTGAAGGAGTACGGCCCCGTCATGAACCCTAAGGTGAAGTCGCAGTGCGGCCGTCTGAAGGAGATCTATGTCTGACGCGCGCATCGGAATCCTCGCGGCGCTCGGCCTTTGCGCCGCCGCCGCCCTGGCCCTCCCCAAACCGGGCTACTACCATCCGTCCAGCGTGCAGGTGGGCACGAAGACGCGCGTCATCATGGGCGGCGACACCGTGTTCGGCGTGCAGGGCGCCTGGATCTCCGGCGAGGGCGCGCGGGTCACGCGCATCGTGGTGGTGCCGGGGCAGCCGCGCGCCCCGGGCAAGACGCAGCACAAGTTCGTGATGGACTGGCTGTACGACATCCTCGAGGACAAGCCGATCATCAAGAAGGAGCCGCACCGTCCGCTTCCGCCCGAGGCGCTCGCCGAGGAGACGGACTGGCAGGAGTGCAACTGGTGGCACTTCCTCGACGACCACGACCATCTGGAGCTGGAGACCGTCGCCCGCTTCATCCTCACGCCCGAGCGCTATCCGCAGCCGACGCCCGCGCTCGACCACCTGCTGATCCTCGACGTGGAGGTGGACGCGAACGCGCGTCCGGGCCGACGCGACCTCATCCTCTACGACGGCAACAGCGCGAGCGCGCCCCATCCGTTCTACATCACGGCCGAGCCGCACGTCGCGGAGCCCTACTTCGTGATTCCGCCGCGCGGCTTTCCCCGCAATCCCCTGAGCATCTCGCTCCACCTGGACCCCAAGATCCCGCCGCAGTCCCTGCCGATCCATCTCGACGGGCAGATCTGGCCGGGCGAGGTGGACGTCTACACGCTCCGCCTCGAGGAAGGGCAGCAGCTCGTCTGCTCCCTCATCGGGCGCGAGCTGTTCCCCTACCTCGGCGACGCCGTGCCTGGCTTCTTCAACCCCGTCTTGAGCCTCTGCGACCAGAACGGGCACGAGGTGGCCTTCGCGGACGACTTCTACTACCTGCCCGACCCCGTGCTCACCTACAAGGTGCCGATGGACGGCTTCTACACGCTGAAGGTCTACGACAACCTCTACCGCGGCGGCCCGAACTTCGTCTACACGGTCTTCTGCCGCGACGCGAAGACGGACCGGCCCCTCTACACGCCGAAGGAGCGCGCATTCGAGTGCTATCCGCAGCCGGCCGCCTTCATCCCGCCGAAGCCGAACTCGGATTCAAACCTGATCGTCCGCACCGGTTCGCTTGACATACCCGGACGCAAGAACCGCCACTTCTTCGAGATCAAGGAACCGGGTACGTGGCACTTTGAGCTGTACGCCCGTCGCGAGGGTTCGCCGCTTGACGGCGTGATCAGCCTCTACGGTCCCATGGGCAATCTCCCGCTTTCCGTCGCGCCTCGCCTCGCCACGTGGGACGACAATCCCGGCCGGCTCTACGAGGTGAAGAACGTCGGCAGCGACGACCTGCCCATCATCAAGACGAACATGCTCTACGAGGGCACGATTCCGCAGGCGGAATGCGACCCGTCCGGCACCTGGACCATCAAAGAGCCCGGGAAGTACTGCGTTACCGTGGCAGACCGATCCGGCCTCGGCGGCGAGCACTACGACTACACGCTCTGCATCTCCCCGGCCGAGCCGTCGTTCGAGGTGTTCTCGCTCATCTCCGCCTGCCGCGTCAACGGCGGGCGCGCGCGGTTCACGGCGTGCGTTCTGCGCAAGGACGGCTATGACGGCGAAATCACCTTCGACAGCACGCCCGACTACGACGTGAGCGGCGGCTTCAGCGGCGACGAGCTGGAGACGGACGTCTCCATCACGTTCAAGAAGGAGTGGACGGGCCTCAAGCGCTTCGACCTCACGGCGTCCGGCGAGCTGCCGAACGGGAAGGTCCTCCGCGTGCGCGTGACGCCCACCGACCCGGGCGAACAGGCGTTCGCCTACTCGCACCTCCTGCCCGCGCACGGATTCTACTTCGGCGTGGCGGGGGAACCCACGCGCGAGCCCGCGCGCCACGTCGGCCCGCAGCTGAAGGGCAAGAAGCAGACGAAGTCCCACAGCAACGGACAGAACTGCTCCGCCTGCCACCTGAAGACGCAGCAGCACAGCAAGGGCAAGTCCTGCACCGAGTGCCACAAGGACAAGAAGTAGCGCGACGGAACGACCAGCATCCATGAGCCTCAATACAGCACTTTCGAACACGGGACCGAAGCGTCGGGGATCGCCGATTCCGATCATCCTGATCCTGCTCGTCCTGGGCGCGGGCGGCTACTTCGGCTGGAAGGCGTTCAGCGACTACCAGGCGGACAAACGCAGGAAGCAGGAGGCGATTCGGGCCGAGAACGAGCGGATACGCGCCAAGAACGAGATGATCATGAAATCCGGCGTCAAGCCGAAGACGAACGAGGTGGCGCAGGTGGAGGAGGACGAGCCGAAGTTCGACTTGCCGCCCGAGCCGCCGAAGAAGACGGAGGCGGAGATCCTGCGCGAGGAGGAGACGCTCCGGACAAACGTCTGGGCGCAGATCGAGGCGGCGCGGAAGAAGGGCGACGCGACGCCGCTCCCGGCGTTCGCCGGCATCCAGTTCGGCAAGCCGCTCGTGCCGGGTGCGACCCTCGACCAGGTTTCCTCGAAGATCGTGAAGTGGGGAACCGCGCTCAAGGAGGAGGCGGGCGACTCCGTGGCGACGCGCGGCGTGGCGTTCGCCGTGTACGGACCCAAGCTCGCGAAGCCGTTCATGTCGCTCGGCACGAGCCCGCTCGTGTGGGTGACGCCGAAGGAGCGACGTCCGTACCGGATCGAGTTCAGCCGCCCGCTCGCGCCGAAGGCCGACAAGCACGACCCTGAGACGACGAACCTCGTGGCGAATCTCCAGGCGAAGTTCAAGGTCGAGCCGTTCGCGCCGCGTCCCAGCGTGCCCGGACGGGCGGGCTGCGAGTACGTCTTCCCCATCGGGACATCCACGGTGACGGTCGGCGAGTACGACGGCGTGCTGCGCTTCTCCGTGGAGCGCGAGGACGTGCGGGACGAGGCCCGCGCCGAGACGGAGGCCCTGCGGCAGGAGAAAAGCCAGGTCTCCGCGGACGGCGCGCTCCTCGACTCGAAGCGCTACCCGAACGGCGGGTTCGACCGCGCGAAGTACCGGGGCATGCAGCCGTTCCGGGAGGGCACGCCCCCGGCGTTCTGCGGAGTGGTGTTCGGCAGCCAGCCGGCGGAGACCGCCACCGTGGTCGTGCCGCAGAAGGGCCCCAAGGGATTCTTCCTCGACTACGGAATGGCGAAGTGCCCGCCGTTCCGCGGGTTCGCCTACGGCCGGGCCGACGTCGACCCCGTCCGCGGCGGCGTGTACGCCGTCCACCTTACGAGCGAGGGCGGCACGGAAGGGCAGGACGACAGGGACTACTACGAGTCCGTCAAGGCCTCCCTCTCAGCCCACTACAAGGTAAAGCCGATTGAAAAGCCGGGCGACGGCGCGTTTCCGAACCTAATCTACCAGGTCGGCGACGTCACTATTCTGTTCGGCCCCGACCCGCGCGGCGGCTTCAGGCTGTTCGCCCGCAACGAGGTGCTCACCGCGCTCGCCCACACGGAACCCGTCGCCGCCAACACCCGAAAACGCTGATTTCCGCGCGCACATGAAAGAGAACATCCTGCTCATCCTGAACGTCTTCGTCACCGTCGCCGGCGGGCTGGGCGTGTTCCTGCTGGGAATGAAGCACCTGTCCGAGGGCCTGCAGGCCGTCGCGGGGCGCGAGCTGCGGCGGTTCATGGCGATGGCCACCACGCACCGCGCCGCCGGGGTGGGGACGGGCATCGTCTCCACCGTGCTCGTGCAGTCGTCGTCGATCATCACCGTCATGCTCGTGGGGTTCGTGTCGTCGGGACTCATGACGCTCCAGCAGGCGATCAACGTGATCATCGGCGCGAACGTGGGCACCACCGCCACGGTGTGGATCGTGGCGTTTGCGCCCGACCCGCAGGTGCTCGGCCTCGTGGGCCTGGGGCTCGGCGGCATGATCTACTTCTTCCTGCGCGGCGAGCGCGTGCACGACCTCGGCCTCGCCATCCTCGGGCTCGGTCTCGTGTTCCTCGGGATGTACTTCATGTCGAAGGGCGTTCTGCCCATCCGCCAGAACCCGTCCATTCAGGCGGCGTTCACGCGGATGGAGGCCACGACGCTCGCCGGCGTGGCGCTCGTCGCCCTCGTGGCGGCGCTCTTCACCGCCGTGATCCAGAGCTCCGCCGCCTCCATCGCCATCGCGATGACGCTCGCCGCCCAGCAGCTGATCACCTACGAGATGGCGATCGCCGTCCTGTTCGGCGCGAACATCGGCACGACCATGACCGCCTGGCTCGCCGCGTTCAGCGGTTCGGCGGCCGCCAAGCGCACCGCCCTCGCGCACACGCTCTCGAACGTCATCGGCTCGCTCATCTTCCTCCCGTTCGTGCTGCCCGTGCTCGTGCCGCTCGGGAAGTCGCTCTTCCCCCACTGGGGCGCCGTCACCGAGACCGCCAAGGGGCCGGTGCTGCTGGGCATCATGGCGCCCATCGCCGTCACCGACACGATCTTCTCCGTGCTGCGCGGCGTGATCACCTTCCCGTTCGTGAAGTCGTTCGCCCGTTTCATCGAGTGGCTTGTGCCGCAGAGCGAGGACGAGAAGCCGCACCTCAGCCCGCTTAAGGTGGGCACCAGCCTCTCGCCCGTCCTCGCGTGCGACCAGGCGCTCCTCGAGGTGCAGTTCATGCGCGACAGCGACCTCGACCTGCTCGCCTGCGCGCGCCGCGTGGTGGCGGAGCAGGACGACCCGGACGCGGAGAACGAGCAGCACATCCTCCACCGCGAGGGCATCCTCGACAACGTCCAGCGCGAGATCACCGAGTTCCTCGCCTCCATCATGTCGAAGCGACTCGCCGCGGACGTCTCGGCGCGCGCGCAGCGCCTGCTGCGCCTCACGGACGAGCTGGAGAGCGTGTCGGACGAGGCGGCCACGATCCTGAAGGTTGTGCGGCGCCTGCGGAAGAACCGGCAGCGCATCTCCGACGTGTCCACGTCGGTCGTCCTCTCCGTCCACGACCGCGTGTACGCCTTCGCCGAGGAAGTGTCGCCGTGGGTGCGCTCGCCGCGTCCCGTGATCAACGTGGAGGCGGTGCAGGCGGAGTCGCGCGCGATCCACGACTTCATCCGCGACTGCCGCCGCACGCAGCTCGGGCGCGTGGGGCCGGACGACCCCGCGTCGCCGCTGCGCGTGCTGGGCGAGCTCGACATCATCAACGCCTACGAGCGCGTGCGCGCGTACTACCTTAACATTGCCGAGACGCTTGCCGGCGGCAAAGCCGCGGCCGTGCGCTAAGCGCCGCGTCAGGCGACGGGGATGGTGACCGTGAACGTGCTGCCCCTGCCGGGCGTGGACTTGCAGCTGATCGTGCCGGCGTAGGAGGTGACGATCGCCTTGGCGAGCGCGAGGCCGAGGCCGTTGCCGGGCAGGGAGCGGCTGGAGTCCGACCGCCAGAACCTGCGGAAGACGTGCGGGATCTCCTCGGGGGCGATGCCGCAGCCGGTGTCGGAGACGCGCAGGACGACGGCGGAGCCCGTCTGCACCAGCGAGAGGGTGATCACGCCGCCGGCGGGCGTGAACTTGATCGCGTTGTCGAGGAGGTTGCCGAGCAGGCGCTGGAGGCGGCCGCGGTGGCCGGAGAACATGACGGCGTCCTTCGGCACGTCCAGGTTCAGCGCGAGCCTCTGGTCGTCCAGCACGGTTGCGTAGAGCTCGACCGTCTCGCGCAGGAAGGCGCACAGGTCGATGTCCTCGCGCGGCGAGTGGTCGAGCCGGCAGCCCGTCTGCGAGATCTCCAGCATCGTGTTGATCAGCTCGAGCATGTCGGACGACTGCTCGAACAGCATTTCGGGAAGGGGGCGCTTCAGCTCGCCGCCCATTGCGGCGAACTCGGCCGCGGTGCGCAGGCGGGTGAGGGGCGTGCGCAGATCGTGCGCGATGTCGTCCGTCAGCGTCCTCAGCTCGGTCAGCGTCTTCTCGGTCTGGTCGCACATCGTGTTGAAGGCGTCCTCGAGCAGGACGAGCTCGCGGCTCTCGTGGGAGGGCGCGACGCGGGTGGACCATTCTCCGGCCTTGATCCTGTTGGCGGCGTCCGAGACGTTCTGCAACGAGCGGACGAACCGCCGCGCCAGCCAGTCCGCCGCCCAGCCGCCGAGCAGCAGCGAGAGCAGGACCGCGACGCCGAGCGTGATGGCGAGGAAGAGGAGGTACTGCTCGTCGTTCGTCACGTTGTGCCCGACCGAGAGCTTGAACCCGTCGGGCAGCACCGTGGTCTTCACGCGCAGCACGATGCGGCGGCGATGCGGCTGGTCGCTTTCCTTGCTGATACGGTAGGCGGGGAGGTCCCGCCGCGCGCGCGAGAGCATGGTGCGGAGAATCGCCTTGTCGGAACAGGCGCTCAGGGCCTCCCGGCCGTCCGGGTCGGTGAGCAGCAGGAAGATGCGGTCCGCGCCGTGCTCCTCGATGTCTTCGACGAAGACGCTGCGCATTTTCGCGAGGTCTCCGCCGCACTCCGCGTATTCCTCCACGAGGTCGGACGTGTTCCGGTCGAGAAACCCCTCGTACGCGGATTTCATGAACGACCACGAGACGAAGAGGATGAGCGCTCCCGAAAGCAGCAGGAGAAGCGCTCCCGCCGAGAGCGAGATGGCCACGACGTGCCGGCGGAGCGAGGGGGCCTTCTTAGCCGAGGACATAGCCGAATCCCCGCACGGTGCGGATGAGCTTGCGGTCGAAGCGCCGGTCGATCTTCTCCCGGAGGTGGTAGACGCGCGACTCCACCACGTTCGTATGCGGGTCGAAGCTGTAGTTCCACACGCGGTCGAGGATCGTGTTGCGCGTGACGACGCGCCCCTTGTTGCGCATCAGGTACTCGAGCAGCTGGTACTCGAGCGGCTGGAGGTCGATCGGCTCGCCGGCGCGCGTCACGCGGTGCGTGACGAGGTCCATCACGAGGTCCTCCACCTTGAGGACGGTCGTCTCCTCCGCGCGGCTGGCGCGGCGCAGGAGCGCCTGGACGCGCGCGACGAGCTCCGCGACGGAGAAGGGCTTGGCGAGGTAGTCGTCGCCGCCCGCCTCGAGTCCGCGGATCTTCGCGTCGACGCTTCCGCGCGCGGAGAGGACGATGATCGGGAGGGGGCGTCCGGTCGCCCGCACGCGGCGGATGACCTCCAGCCCGTCGAGGCGGGGCAGCATGATGTCCACCACGGCCGCGTCGTAGGGGCCGTGCAGGGCGGCGGCGAGGCCGGCTTCGCCGTCCGCCACGTGCATCGTGGCGTAGCCGACCTGCTTGAACGCGCCGGCAACGAATTCGGCCGTCGCCGCGTCGTCTTCGATGATGAGGATGTTCATGGCGTTGTGGCCGTATATTCTATCATATCTGGTCCTGCCAGAGCGAGTCGATCCACGGCGTGGGGAGGCACGTGAGATGGCCCTTGACGGCCACGCGCGCGCCCTTGACCTCGCGGAAACGGTAGCCGGCCAGCGCCTCGGGAATGTCGGGATGGCCGTGGAAGGCGATGACGGACGCCTCCTTCGGCTGGCGTGGCACGAGGAACTTGTTCAGCGGAAAGGGCGGGATGCACTGCCGTTTGAAGGAGGCAACCCAGCTGCGCGGCCACCAGCTGACCGTACCGGCGTGGAACATGGCGCGCGTCTGGAGCTTCTGCGATCCTTTGGTGAAAAGATGTGCCTTGTCAGGATCGCCTTTCTCGCGCAGGAAGAACTCGTAGACGCCGTTTGACCGGCCGGCGTCGAAACGGAAGCAGGACGAGTTGCCGATGAGGGGCCGGCGGCGGAAGACGCGCTTGTAGAATTCGACCCAGTTGCGGATGATGCAGAAGTCCCCTGGACGGTAGTCGAAGAACTTGTCGAGCGGTCCCATGACGAGGGTGTCGAGGTCTAGGCAGAGCGTCGGCCCCGCGAGGTCGGCGAAGCCGTCCTTGAAGAGCGTGAGCTTGGAGAAGATGTTCGGCCATTTCCGCCCGGGGACGCCAGGATCCTCGGCGAACGGCACGCACTCCACCTCGGGGCGGATGCCCGTGGCGTCGTTCGTGACGCACACGAACCGGAACGGACGCGCGAGGTGCCGCTTGACGCCGGCGTAGAGGCGGTTCACGTAGAACGCCCCGTAGTAGCGTCCGTATTTGATGCAGACGACGTTGACCATGCTTCTTCCTTTACTTCTTGGGATTTCTGGGATCCGTGCGGAAGCCGCCGTCGAGCCGGGCGTGCGTAAAGAGGCCTTCGCCGACGGCGACCTTGAAGTGCTGCGCGCGCCACCAGGGCGAGTTGAGGTTGATTTCCAGCACCTGGAAACCGTTGAGCGTCCGCCTCTTCGGGTGGGCCTTTGCCCAGTCGAGCAGCTCCAGCATGAGCGGACGCGAGATGAGGAACGGCTGGTCTGTGAAGTTGATGACGGACGAGTCGACGACGAGAAAATCGCCTTTCCGCTCGATGTAGGCCGGGAAGCGCCGTTCGGCGTCGGGAATGGCGTAGGGGGCGCGTCCGATCAGCCGGCGGGCCTTCACGGGACGCAGCAGGCGGTGGAGGGCGGGGCGCCATCCAGCGCCGTAGTAGCGGGCGAACTTCTTCCCGTCCGCGAAGCCCTGGCCGGGATGCGCGCGCGACCGGCACCGCACGATGTCCGCCTGGCCCGAGGCGAGCAGCGCGGTCGCCTCCGCCAGGTAGCGGCGCGTGAAGGCTGCATCCGTTACGAGCGGACAGTCGTTCTGAAGCATCAGCAGGTAGTCGCCCGTCATCGTGCGGGCAAGTGCGTCCATGCCGCCGAGCAGCCCCAGGTTCGCGGGAGATCCCGCGCAGCGCCACCCGTAGCGCGCGCAGAGCTCGGCGTCGGCCTGCGTCATCGCGTTGAAGAACACGTAGCATTCGTCCGTGCAGGAGGCGAGTTCGCCTCTCCTGTACGACTCCATCGTCCGCGCAAGCGTTTCGGGCGCGCGGTAGCTCAGAACGCCGACAGAAAGCGCGGCGGGGCGCGTCGCGGACGGCAAGGGCCTGGAAGGGGACGTGTTCATGCCTAGTAGTTTACAATCGCCACATGGCAGGGCCTTCACCTGAAGATGACCATTTGACCATCTTGACGTCTTGCGGCGGGCACATCCGTGCGTGCATCCGCACGCGGGGTGTGGTATAATCTTAGGGTCTTTCAACCCAGAAGCACAAGGAGAAACAAACATGGCGTTCATCAACGACGATTTCCTGCTGACCACGAAGGCGGCCAAGGAGCTCTACCACGGCTATGCGGAGCAGATGCCGATCATCGACTACCACTGCCACCTGCCGCCGGCGGAGATCGCGTGCGACCAGCGCTGGGAGAACATCGCCCAGGTGTGGCTGGGCGGCGACCACTACAAGTGGCGCCAGATGCGCTCGAACGGCGTGGACGAGAAGTACGTGACGGGCAACGCGTCCTGGGAGGAGAAGTTCAACGCGTTCGCCGCCACGATGGAGCGCCTGCTCAAGAACCCGCTCTTCGACTGGTCCCACCTCGAGCTCGCGCGCTACTTCGGCGTGACGGAGCGCCTGTCTTCCGCGACGGCGGCGAAGATCTGGAAGAAGTGCAACGCGAAGCTGCGCGGGAAGGACTTCTCGGCGCGCGGGCTCATGAAGAAGTCGAACGTGAAGGTGGTCTGCACCACCGACGACCCCGTCGACTCCCTCGAGCACCACCTCGCCATCGCGAAGAAGCCGTTCGGCACGCGGATCCTGCCCGCGTGGCGCAGCGACAAGGCGTCGAAGATCGAGGACGTGAAGGCGTGGAACGCGTGGATGGACAGGCTCGCCGCCGCCGCGAAGGCGTCCGTGAAGACCTGGGACGACTTCCTCGCGGCAATGGCCGCGCGCCACGCGTTCTTCGCGAAGGCCGGCTGCGTGGTGAGCGACTACGGCATCACCGAGGTGTTCGCCGCGCCGTACACGGAGGCCGAGGTGCGCCGCATCTTCAAGAAGGCGCGCTCCGGCAAGGCCGTGACGGCCGAGGAGGCGCTCAAGTTCAAGAGCGCGTGGCTCTACGAGGGCCTGAAGGCGGACGCCGCGGCGAACTGGACCGCGCAGCTCCACTTCGGCTGCCTCCGCAACGCCAACACGCGGATGTTCCGCCTGCTCGGCCCCGACACCGGCTACGACTGCATCGGCGAGTGGAACTCCTGCGAGTCGCTCGCGCGCCTCTTCGACCGTCTCGAGCTCGGGGACGCCCTCCCGCGCACGATCCTCTACTCCCTCAACCCGAAGGACACGGAGATGCTCGCGACCCTCATGGGCTCGTTCCAGAAGGGGCCCGACCGCGGCAAGATCCAGCTCGGCGCGGCCTGGTGGTTCCTCGACCAGAAGGACGGCATGAAGAAGCAGGTGGAGGCGCTTGCGGCGCTCGGCTGCCTCGGCAACTTCGTGGGCATGCTCACGGACTCGCGCTCCTTCCTCAGCTACACGCGCCATGAGTACTTCCGCCGCATCCTCTGCGCGAAGCTCGGCGAGGAGATCGCGCGCGGCGAGCTGCCCAACGACGTCAAGTGGATCGGCGGACTCGTCTCGGACATCTCCTACAACAACGCGAACCGCTACTTCTTCGGCGCAAAATAACCCTGCTCACCGGGACGACGGGCGTCTCGCCCGTTGAAAAAATCCTCCTCGCGGGATTGCGCGTCAGTGAGGAAAATGGTAAACTATACGCCGCATTTTTCACCCAGAAGAGAAGAGCAAGTGGTTCATGGACAAGAAGAGCAATGAGGAAAAAGAGGCGCGTTTCGCGGAGATCATGAAGGCGCCGCCCTACCCGGTGGACGAGGTGTTCGGCCTGATCGCCGAGACGACGGGGGCGAAGAAGGATGAATGGATCCTGGCGGCGCTGCAGGCGTTCTCCAACCTGGGGGATTTCGATACGGCGTTCCGCCTGGTGGGCGAGTTCAAGTCCGAACTGGGGGCGAAGTCGCGGGGCGACACCGTGCGGGAATGCCTGAAGAAGGCCACGAAGGACCGGCTCGTCACGTCGTTCGTCGAATCCGTCGGCTTCGGCGTGCGCCCGTTCGTGGATTCCGTCGGCCGCCTCGGCCGTCTCCTGTCCTTCCAGCCGGGCGCGCTCGTGCTCAACTCGGCCTGGGGACTCGGCGAGATCAAGCGCCTCGACGCCTTCTACCGCCGCGTGACGGTCGATTTCCGCACGCGCCGCGGCCACCAGCTCACGTTCGACGCGGCGTGCGAGACGCTCGTGCTCGCGCCCGAGAACCACATCCTCGTGACGGCGAAGGCCGATCCCGACCGTATCCAGAAAATGCTCAAGGAAGAGCCCGGGACGTTCGTGAAGGAAATGCTCGGAAGCTTCGGCAACATGCCCATCACGCGCTTGGAGGAGCTCAGCGCGCAGCATGGCTTCGTGAAGGCCGCCAACTGGAAGTCCTTCTGGGAGCGCGCGCGCGCCGACCTGCGCAAGGACAAGCTCGTGGAGATCCCCACGCGCCGCGCCGAGCCTCTCGTCCTGAAGGCCGCGGCCGAATCGTACGGCGACGGGTGGTTCACGGCGTTCGAGCAGATGACGGACCCGAAGTCCATCCTCACGGCCATTCGCGAGTTCGTCGGGGCCGGCAAGTTCAAGGGGCTTGACACCGCCGGCCGCGCGAAGATCGCCGACCGGCTCGCCTTCGCCCTCAAGGGGGCGCGCAAGGTGGACGACGCGCTGTACGCGCGCCTCGCCGCCTGCCTCGCCGAGCTCAAGCTCGACGACGCCGTGGCCGCCAAGGCCCGCAGCTACCTCTGGACCGAATCGCGCTACCTCGCCGCCGCGCGCGACCTGCCCGCGAGCGAGATGGCCCGGCTCGTCGCGTTCCTCGTCGCCGAGGACAAGGATGGGACGGTGAAGGCCGGCCTCTTCGCGGCGTTGCCGCAGATGTGCTTCCCGCTTCTGGCCGCCACGCTGGACCACTACCGCAACGACGAGGCGTGCGAGGCCGCCGTCGCCGAGCTGCTCAAGAGTCCGCAGGCGCCCGCGACCCTGGTGGTGCTCGTGCTCGGGCGCTACCATGAGATGAAGAAGGTGAAGTCCGGCGAGCCCGGCAAGGAGGTGGAAGCGGAGGTGGAGGACGGATTCAAGCGCTGGTCGAAGCTGCCGCCGCTTGTCGTGATCCTCACGCACGCCATCGCCATCGGCGAGGGGCGCCAGAGCGGCGAGACGCTCAAGATGCAGAACACGGTGCGCCGCCTCTTCGCCGACCAGAAATGGCTGCACGGCATCTTCGGCCTGCTGCAGCCCGCCGACCAGGTGCTCTTCTTCGAACGCTTCCAGGCCTCGACGACCTGGGACCCCTCGACGCACCACACGATCGTCGTGCGCATGACGCACATCGCGCCGCAGCTCGCCGAACGCCAGGCCAAGGTGGCCGCGCCGGAGGTCGTGGAGCGCATCACGTCGCTCCGCAGCTATGCCGAGCGCAAGGACGCCTACCAGAAGCTCATCAACGTCGAGATGCCGGCGAACGCCAAGCGCATCGAGTTCGCGCGCGGCTACGGCGACCTCAGCGAAAACGCGGAATACCAGTACGCGAAGGACGAACAGCGCGCCCTCATGCAGAAGCAGACGCTCATGCAGGAGGAGATCGAGGCCGTCAAACCGACCGATTTCGCGGACGTCGCCGCGGACAAGGTGCGTCCCGGCACGACGGTCACGATCACAACCGCCGACGGCATCGACAAGACGTACACCGTGCTCGGCGAATGGGACAACGACCTTGAGCGCAACATCATCGCGAACAAGACGCGCCTCGCGCAGAACATGCTCGGCAAGAAGCCAGGCGACTCGTTCGACCTGCCGGACGCCGAGGGCAACGTGTCCACGGCGACCGTCAAGTCCATTGCCCCGCTGTCGGACGAGCTCCGCGCGTGGGTGCAGGTCCCGGCCGGTCTGAGCCTGTGATGAACCATCTATTTCCATGAGGGAGGTTTGCATGAGTGCAAAAGCAAAGAAATCCGCTGTGAAGAAGCCCGTTGCCAAGAAGCCCGCCGCGAAGGCCGTCGCAAAGAAGCCGGCGGCGAAGAAACCCGCGGCAAAGAAGCCCGTTGCAAAGAAGCCCGTGGCAAAGGCGCCGGCGGCGAAGAAGTCCGTAGAGAAGAAACCCGTCGCCAAGAAACCCATCGCCAAGCCCGCGGCCGCGAAGCCGGTCGAGGCGGTATCGGCCGCATCCGCCAAGTCGGCGAAGAAAGATGTCGTGCGCAAGCCGATTACCGTCGTGAAGAAGGCTCCCCGTCCGCCGCTAAGGAAGGCGGAGACGCCGGTCGTATTCGAGAACCAGAGCCAGGCGGTCGCCTTTTCCTTCGCCGAGATGATGAAGAAGCGGCAGAAGGAGCTTGACGCCTCGCGCAAGGAGGCGTCGGACGCCACCGCCGTCAAGCTGTCGCGCCGTCCCACCTCGCGCACGCGGGGTGAGGCCTCGCAGCAGTTCCCGGCCTCGGATCTCGCCGACTTCCGCAAGCGCCTCATTCTGCTCCGGCAGGAGGCGATGGGGCATTCCGCCACGCTCAAGACGATTGCGCTGGAGCATACGGACGACCGCGGGAGCGAGGACGACGACGGTTCCGACGCGTTCATGCGCCTGCAGAACCTCAGCCAGGTCGATTCGCACAACAAGGTCATCCAGCAGATCGACGAGGCGCTCGCCCGCATCCAGGATGGCACCTACGGCATCTGCGAAATCTGCGGCCAGCTCATCCGCAAGCCGCGTCTCCTGAACCTGCCGTTCGTCCACACGTGCATGGAGTGCCAGTCGGCGATGGAAGAGAAACCGATGGGAATGCGTTGATGCTCCGGCGCATCGTCCTTTTTTCCGCCGCCGTCGCGAACCTGCTCCTCGTGGACCAGTTCGTGAAGGCGGTTTCCATTTATTGCCTGAAGGGCAATCCGCCCGTCGAGGTGATCCCGAACCTGTTCAACCTCGCCTACGTCGAGAACCGGGGGTGCGCCTGGGGCATGTTCCAGGGGCACGTGTGGCCGCTCGCGGTCTTCGCCGTCCTCGCGATGGGCCTCTTGGTCTGGAAGCGGAAGAGCGTGTTCCCGCGCGGGGGCTGGGGCGTGCTCTGCGAAATCCTGCTCTACGCGGGCATCCTCGGCAACCTCGTCGACCGCCTCGCGCGCGGGTGCGTGGTGGACATGTTCGACTTCCACTGGGGCGTCCACCACTTCCCCGTCTTCAACGTGGCGGATTCCTACATCACGGTCGCCGCCGCCCTGCTGCTCGGCTTCGGCTTCTTCCAGAAGGACGGGGAGAAGGATCGTCAAGACGCGGAGAACGGCAGTGGCGCGGCGTGACGCCTACCTGCTCGCCGGCGCGACCGCGAGCGGGAAGTCGGCCGTGGCCGCGCTCCTGGCCCGCGAGATGGGCGCCGCGATCCTGAACGCGGATTCCATGCTCGTCTACAAGGGCATGGACATCGGCACGGCCAAGCCATCCCCCGCCGAGCGCGCCGAGTTCCGCATGGGCGGCATCGACCTCGTGACGCCCGCCGAGGAGTTCTCCGCCGGCGCCTGGCTCCGCGCCGCCGCCGCATGGGCCGAGACGATCCCTGCCGAAACGCCGATCGTGATCGTCGGCGGCACGGGACTCTACTTCTCCGCGCTCCTGCGCGGACTCGACCGCGCCTGGACGAAGCCGCCGCCCGAATACCCCGTGCTCCAGATCGACCGCGCCGTGGTGCGCGCGCGCATCGCGGCCCGGCTCGACGACATGTTCCTCTCGGGGCTCGAACGCGAGAAGGCCGAACTGCACCGTCTCTACCCGGTCTGGTCGCGCACGGCCGCGCTCGCGATCGGCTACCGCGACGGCGACGACCGCGAGAAGATCTACGTGCGCACCTGCCAGCTCGCGAAGCGGCAGGACACCTGGTTCCGCCATCAGGCGACGGCGATCTACGTACCCGTGGGCGCGACGGCGGAGGAGACCGCCGACCGCGTCCGCGCCGTCTGGCGCACCCACGGCCCCTGGTCCGTGACGTTCGTCTAAGACTTGCCCTCGGCGCGGAGATTTGGTATCTTTGTGCCATGAAAAAATATCTCCTTGCCCTGGGAACGCTCGGCGTGCTGTCCGCGGCCGCCGCGATTGACCAGAACGTGCAGAACGACGAGCCCGTCCTGCTGCCTCTCACGAACCTCGTGTGGCACTGCGGACCCCACGCGCGGATTGAGAACGGCATCCTCACCGTGGACGTGCCGCCCGAGAAGGCGAAGCACGGCGGTACGGCGTGGGCGGACCTCGACCTCGCGCCCTACCGCGGCCACGGCGTGAAGATGACGGTGCGCGCGCGCGGCGAGCGCATCGCCAAGCCGCCGCAGACATGGCTCGGGCTCAAGTTCCAGTTCTCGTGGGTCGACGAGTTCGGCCAGACGCACTGGCCGAACACGCACGGCCGCATCGGCGACTTCGAGGAGCAGGAGATCGTGGTGAAGGAGAACTTCAAGGCGCACACGCCCGCGAAGGGACGCTTCATGCTCGGTCTGCAGGCGACGAGCGGGAAGGTCGTGTTCGACCTCAACACGCTCAAGGCCGGTGCCACGGACGGCCTTTTCCGCATCGTCAACGAGGACTGGACCTGCCGCTATCCGCCCGAGGTGCTGCGCGCCGGACAGCCCAACTTGCGCGGCGTGATGCTGCCGGGCGGCCCCTGCAAGGAGGATGACTTCAAGACTCTCCACGAATGGGGCGCCACCCTCGCGCGCTACCAGATGACGCGCTGGTTCTCGGCGAAGGGCAAGAACCGCGACCTCGCCGACTTCGACAAGTGGCTCGACGGCAAGCTCGACCACCTCGAGCGGGACGTCCTTCCCTGGGCGCGGAAATACGGCATCCAGATCTGCATCGACCTCCACGTGCCGCCGGGCGGTCGCGACGAGACGAACGACCTCGCGATGTATTACGACAAGACCTACGCCGCGCACTTCGTCACGTGCTGGCGGCGGATCGCCACGCGCTTCAAGGGACAGTCCAACATCTACGGCTACGACCTCATCAACGAACCCGTCCAGACCCGCCGCGCGACGGTTGCGGACTACTGGACGCTCCAGCGCCTCGCCGCCGAGGAGATCCGCAAGATCGATCCAACCACGCCCATCATCATCGAATCCGTCCAGTGGGACAGCGCGGACTCCTTTGCCTACCTCTCCCCCCTGCGCCTCGACAACATCATCTACCAGGTGCACATGTACCAGCCCGGCGAGTACACCCACCAGGGCGTGCACGCCAAGACGCCGGACTACGGACACTACCCGTGGCCCAACCCGGAGAAGAAGTGGGACAAGGAGTACATCCGCTCGCGCCTCGCGCCCGTGCGCGCCTTCGAGAAGAAGCACAACGCGAAGATCTACGTGGGCGAGTTCTCCGCCATCAACTGGGCGGAAGGGGCCGACCGCTACATCGCCGACTGCATCGACGTGTTCAACGAGTACAACTGGGACTGGACGTTCCACGCCTTCCGCGAATGGGCCGGCTGGAGCGTGGAGCACGTCGGCACGAACGCACGCGACCTGCATCCCTCGGACGACAACCCGCGCAAGCGCGCCCTCCTCGGGGGGCTGCGGAAAGGCATCAAATGACGGTTACCCTGAAAATCGACAAGACGGTCTACGGCGGCGACGGACTCGGCCGCCTCGGCGACGGGCGCGTCGCGTTCGTGCCGGGCGCATACGCGGGCGAGACCGTGAAGGCGGAGATCGTCGAGCAGAAGAAGCGCTTCGTCAAGACGCGCCTCGTGAACGTGGAGGAGGCGATCCCCGAACGCCTCGCCGAGACCGGTCCGACCGTGCCCGGCATGGTGTACGCCGACGTGGCGTACGCCGCCGAGATCCGCTTCAAGCAGGACCAGCTCGAGAACTTCCTCTGGAAAGTCGCGCAGACCGTCCTGCCGCTTGAGGTCGTCCCCGCCGCCGCGCCGCTCGCCTACCGCAACAAGGTGGTGTACCACACGGAGCGGCAGCACGGGAAGTGGGTGCTCGGCTACCGCGAGGAACCCGGCCACCGCGTGGTGGACATGACACAGGATCCGCTCGCGTGCCCCGCGATCAACGCGGCGCTGCCCGCCATCCGCTCCGCCGTGTTCACGCTGCTCACGCAGGGCGCGCGCGCCGTGCGCCAGAGCGCGAAGGCGGCGGACAACGTGACGATCCGCCACACGGCGCGCGACGGCGTGAAGTGGTGGCTCGGCGAGCCGCCCGCAAGCCTGGAGCTGTGCGAGCAGACGGCCGGGCTGAAGTTCGCCGTGCCGGCGGACGGCTTCTACCAGGTCAACCCGCAGATGGCCGACCGGCTCGTGGCGGCCGTGCGCGACGAGTATCTTTCCGGCATCGACTCCGCCCCGCACGTGCTCGATCTCTACTGCGGCGTGGGCGTGTTTGGACTCTGCTGCGCGCACGCCGCGAAGGCGTCCGTGCCCGACGGCATCCGCCTCGTGGGCATCGAAAGCGGACGCAGCGCGGTCGCCTGCGCGAAGAAGAACGCGGCGGCCCTCGGCATCCCCGCGAACTTCTTCTGCGAGCGCGTGGGCGGCAGCCTCACGCGCATCAAGGCGGGGGCGCACCACACGGTGATCGTGGATCCGCCGCGCGGTGGCCTCGAGCCGAACGTGGCCCCGTGGCTCGCGCGTCTGCCCGCCCCGCGCATCCTCTACGTGTCGTGCGACCCGGCCACGCTCACGCGCGACCTCGCCGTGCTCACCCGCACCTACGACATCGCGCGCGTGAAGCTCTTCGACCTCTTTCCGCGCACCGCGCGCTT
>JAFRSR010000392.1 GCA_017427485.1 Kiritimatiellia bacterium | reverse complement strand
TGCCGGACCTCGTGAAGACGTTCGCGAAGCCGGACTGGTACACCAAGCAGGCGAACCGTCTGGCGGTCGTCCAGTCGCTAAAGTTCAACATCGGCAACATCATGGCCGACCTCACCCGTGCCGGTTTCGCCGAGCGCGTCGTCGATGAGGTGAAGCGCAAGGAGTTCATCGAACTCGCGATGACGCACCTGATCGCGCCCCATCCAGAATGGTACCACGCCCTCGAGCAGGTGGACGCCGCCGCTATCGACCAGATCGCCGGCGACGACGTGGATGTGAAGAACGCGCTCCTTTTCCTGAAGTCAGTCGCGTCGAATCCGCCGGACGACCGGCTTACCGCCGACGAGGAGCATGAAATCGACGAACAGTTCAGCATCTTTTGACCAATAGCCCGTTTGCAGCGGAAAGGTTTAAATGACATTCGAAGAACTAATATCCGGCCTGGGTTCCAAAATCGGCGTCGAATTGACATCGGATGACGGGTCGTGCGTCATTAACGTGGACGACATGGTCGTGACGCTCATGAGCCTGCCGGACTCCGACAGGCTCGCAGTCCACGGCGAAATCGGCGATCCGCCCCCCGAGGGACTGGAGCAGCTGCTCTCGGCCATGCTCGAGGCGAACCACCTCTTCGCCGGGACTGCGGGAGCTACGATCTCGCGCGACCATGAAACGGGCAGGTTCCATCTCTGCCGGCATGAGCCGCTCGCGATCCTGGACGCGGACTCGCTCGCCGCCATCCTGCAGTCCTTCGTCAACACTCTCGAGATATGGCGCAAGGCGATTGCCTCCTACCGCCCCGTCGCGAAGTCGGCTGCGGAGGGCGCCGACGAGGCCCCGCAGTTCGGCGCCACGGGTTTCGTTCGGGTGTAGGGTGCGCTCATGCCGCGCCCAAGGAAATAATTCTGTAGTCCCTGTAACCTTTCGCCGTGACAGGTGTAAACGAGGTGTAGGCAAACCAATATCCTAACACAGGAGTAAAACCATGCCAATCAATCTCGACAATGTCAACATCTCGATCAGGCAGTTCCAGGCCGTATCCTCGGGCAAATACAACGCCGGCGAGGTAAAGCTGAAAAACGAGACCACGCTCGTCGAGATAAACAACCACGTCCATTGGGCCGGCCGCAACGTGAAGGCGATCTCCCACGACGAGGTGCTTGCGATAAAGGACGCCTTCGTGCGCGCTCTCTCGCAGAGCGGGGTGGGGGCCGACGCGATAAACCGGGTGCGCAGGGAGCTGGGGCTCGCGCCGGAAGGCCCTGCGGACACGACGCTCGCCCAGAGGAGCATCAAGCCGCTCTCCCGCCAGCAGATCCGCGAAATCCTCGACCGGAACGCCGCCGCGATCAACCAGCACGAGGGGGCCGGCACGATCCGCACAGAGGCCGAGATCCACGCCCGCTACCGGCCCGAGGTGCGCCAGGCGCAGATCCAGACGCGCAACCAGGCCAACGCGGCGCTCATGCAGAACCGTACGTTCGACTCGAACGACCGCGTCCTCGCATTCCAGCGCGTCATAGCGGGCGACATCCACTTCGCAAACCCCGCCGAGAAGTCCACGCTCGTATTCATCGCGCAGAAGATGCGCGACACGATCATGGCGCATTCGCACAACAATCCGTCCGACGCCCCCGACGCGACGCTGAAGTACACGAAGCGCGGCGGCGCCGCCGTGACGTTCGGGCTCGGCATGAGCGAGAGGGATTTCGTCAACAAGATGGACGACCTTCTCCTGCAGCTCAAATCAGACCGGCAGAACTACACGGACGACTGGCCGGCCGCGGAATACAACGCACAACTCAACAAGGCCTTCATCAGCTACGCCAACCGTATTCCGCTGCGCTTCAAGGAGATGGCGGACGAAATCCGCGCCGACCTCGTCGCGCGCTTCGGCGACAAGGCGTTTCCGGCGAAGGCGCAGTTCTCGGCGATAGTCTCTTCCGTCGCGATCGGCAACGCCCTCGACGCGCTGACGCAGGCCGGGGAGAAGGCGACGCCCGCCGCGCTGAAGGCGCGCATCCTCGAGGAGGGCGCCGGCGAGATAGCACGCCGCGCCATGGACGTGGAAATCGCCGCCCGGCTGAAGATGACGGCGTCCAAGGCAAGTTCCGTCGCCATCGCCACGGCGGTCCTGCGGCGCCATCCGCAGATCGTCCAGCGTCTCGCCGCCGCGCAGAATCCCGCCGGCGCCGCGGCCGTTTTCGATGAGTTCAGCGCCCAGATCAACGATGCGATACGGCGCGAAGAGAAGTGCATGGAGGCGAAGAAGGCGTGCATCGACTGGTGCCGCGAGACGCTCGCCGCCCGCATGGGTGTGCCGAAGTCGTCGCTCGAGACGCAGGACTTCTTCGTCCGGAACCTCGAGACGAAGGCCGGAAGGCTCGCCAACGCCATCTGCTTCGGCGAGAACCAGGTCGACACGGATGCGGAGATCGAGGCTGCGTTCCGCCGGCTCGCGAACGACTTCGCCAATGCGCGCGCCGCTCTTCTGGACCAGGCCGACGCGCTCGACATGCCGCCGGAGACGCGCGACGCCATCAAGGCGATCGTCCTGCGCGCGGACAAGACCGACGGCATCGACCTCGCCGCGATCAAGGCCGCGGCGGACGCGATCCCCGTAAACTATCTTTCCGACGCGATCTACGCGAACTGCGACAAGGACGACATCCTCGTGCACATGGGGGCGGTAGGCTCTGCTATCGGCAACAAGACGTTCGAGTTGCTCAACGCGCAAGACGGCATGCTCGACGAGACGGACGTCGTCGGCAAGATGATGCTCTGCCTCGTGCTTGGCAAGGAGCCCGGGCTCACGGCGGCGGCCCAGGCGTACCTCGGGCGTCCCGACATGATCGACGTGAACCTTGCGGGCCTCGAGGGACTGAAGAGCAACGCCGCGGTATTCATGCTGCTCGATCCGGGCGTGAAGATCTTCGGCACGAACGCTGCGCTCGCCGGCAAGATCGGCAAGGCCGACTGTCCGCCCGTCGCCATGCAGGCGCTCTACCGCGCGATGGACGACGTCGGGCTCGGCAACCTACCGCCCGTCGAGAAGAACAAGCTCGTCTCCGCCTCCGCCAAGGCGATTGCGGACAGGGTGCGCGCCTCCGCCGCGCCAGTCTCGCCCGCGCTGCTGCGCTGCGTCGCGCAGATCGAGTTTTCAATGGCGGCGGCCGAAGAGGCGGCGAAGCGCCATGCCGTGAATCTCGCGGCAGAGCTCGGCTTCGATCTGGACGCCGAGTCCGCGGTCTCTGTCAAAAACGTCCTCTACCGCCGCAACCCCGGCCTCAAGGCGGAGGTGGCGGCGGCAGTTTCGCGCGCCGCGGCGCGCGGCGAGGACGTGCAGGCGGCGGCGGACGCCGTGCTGCAGCAGCACGCGAAACTCGCCGAGGTCGCGGTCCGCGCGTTCTACGAGGTGGCCGTGGCCGACGAAAACGCGCTCATCGCGGCGTCCGCCGGGATTGCCGAGAAAGCCGATCTCGACGAGGCGCTGGTGCGCAACACCCTGCTGGTCCCCGCACTTCGCATCGCAGGCGGCGGGGCGCTCGGGCTCTTGAAGGACAAGATCCGCGAAGACCTCCGCAATCCTTTGACAGACCTGGAGACGTATGACATCGCGGGCATCTCCGCCAAGTGCGTCGAGCACGTCAACAAGTTCGTCAACGCCAAGACGTCGTTCATCGAGAAGGTCCGCACCATGCCGGTGAGCGACGCGATGAAGGCGAATTTCATCTACAAGGCGCTGGCCATCAGGACCTGGAAGGATCCGGAACTCGTCGATTCCGCCATAGCCGCCCTTTCCGACCAGCGCGTACAGAACGCGCTCGCGGCATTGCGCAACATCATGACGGCGGACAAGATCGACGTCATGTCCGACGAAGAGGTGTTCACAACGCTCGAGTTCGCCGCGAAGGCGATCGACGCGGCGACGATCGACGCAGTCCCGGAGGAGAAGCGCTCGCAGGGCAGGATGGACAACGAGGACTGGAACGTCCTGCGCGACATGGTGAACTTCGCGATCTCCGATGCTCTCGGCCCCGCGTTCACAAAGGCGCTCGAACGCCTGGCCGTGACAGGACGCTTCGCCAAGCTCGAAGACCTCGGCATCAAGATCCTGCAGCAGCGCAGGGCGGAGAACATGGAGGCGATGGCGCCGAACCTCGGCACCGCCGAGAACCCAGTGTTCGGGCCGCCGAACGAGGCGCAGGTGCTTGCCACCACTAAAAAGGTGGAACTCGCCAACATGGTGCTCAGCATGCAGTCGCTCTACTACACGTCGCTTGTGGACGAGTGGACGACTGCGGAGTTTGCGGACGCCTTCAATTCGACTACAAAGTCCAAGGAAGTCAATGAACGCGTCAAGGCGGCGGTTGCGAAGGGCCCGGAGCTCTTCGACAAGTATTCGGCCGGTCTGGGCGATCCTGAGAAGGCCGCCCTCAAGGCGCTCATCGTCTCGCTCGACCTGCGCAAGGGCGCGCTGCCCGAGAGCGAACGCGCGATCCAGATGAAGCTGCGCGAGTTCCGCCTCGCCGGTGAGGGCTTCACGGTCGCAGGTTCGCCCGCGAACGCGATGGCGCTCGAAATGGGCTACCTCCCCATGGAGCTGCCGCGCCTCCAGCAGGTGGCCGACCTCTACCGCCAGGCGACGGGATGCACGGAGGCCGCGGCCTACGCGGCCGCGCTCGACAACACCAGCGCCGCCAGCCGGCTTTTCGCATACGGCGGACGGTTCACGGAGTCGGTCGAGGGATTCGCCGCCGGACTCCGGCTCATGGACAAGTTCCGCACGTGGTTCGAGTCGGTGAACAAGGAAATCGAGCCTCGCGCAGCAACGTACAACGGCCGGCTCCCGCCCGGCGCAAGCCTAACCGCCATAAACGCGAACACCTCCTACCTCAAACCCGAGGCCTGGTTCGCGTATGAGAAGTTCATCTTCGAGGATCTCGCGACCAATCCGCAGTTGCCGATCGACGTGGACGACCCCGCCGAGGTGTTTGCGATGGAGAACAACCCCATCGTGCGGTTCGTCGCCCGCGGCCTGGTGGCGTCCTGCGCCAACACGTTCGCGCAGATCCCGCCGGAGAAGCGCCGCCTTGTCGTCAAGGTGTTCGACCTCCTCCTGCCCCTCTTGCGCACGCAGGAAGACGCCGAAAAGATGAACGTGTCGGGCGAGAACGTCACGATCGTCGCGCGCATCATCAGGCACTACGACGAGATCGCCGAGATGGACATGAACGGCACGCTCACGCGCAGGACGTTCTGCGAGCGCTTCCTGCCGGACTGTCCCGGAGCGGCTGAAAAGACCTACAAGCAGTTCTGCGGCGAGTTCTCGGACAACCTCTACTTCAACGTCATTCCCGCCAACTTCGGCACCGCGAATCTGCAGCTCTATCTCGCCAAGGTCGGCTCGATCATGCAGACGAGCGGCTGCACGCTCGACGAGGCGATCGCCGCAATCAAGGAGAACAAGAATCTGCCGCCGGTTGACTATCTCTCGGAGGCGAACGGACATATCAAGGAACTTAACGGCACGGCGGACGGCGGACGCGCGCAGATAATACTGGACCTGAAACGCCCCGTTCGTCCAGTCTACGCGGACGGCCAGAGCGCCGTCGCGCCGGGCGAGGACGTGTTCACCGTCGCGTTCCCGGACGGCACGAAGCTCAAGAGCGGCGACGAGGCGCAGTCCACGGCGGTTGCCGACAAGATAGCGCAGTTCGTGGGCAACGTGCATCCGCTGCAGCTCAACACCGTGTACTTTGCGCTGTCGCAGTCCGCGCACGGCCCCGTCCTGGGCGCGTTCACGGCGTTCGGCATCGAAACAAGCGAGCATATGGCGCTCACCTACACCCTGTCGAGGAACGCCGAGACGGGTGCGGTCACGATACGCTACTCCGAGCCGCAGGGCTTCCCGGTGAAGTTCTCGTGGGAGGCGACGGTGGCTCTCGACGGCACGATTACGACCGCGCCCGCCACCATGCGTGTGGAGATGCTCGACGACACAGCGGCCAAGGCGCTCGTCGCGAACGCCGCGACGCACAAGGGCGTCAGGCTCGACGACGCCAAGACCGCCCGCGCGGTGGAGCTTATGCGCAACTTCTGCACCATGATGGACCTCAAGCAGGTCGCGATCTTCGCGAACTTCGTGGTGCAGCTCGCGCTCGCGCCGAACGACGACAACGACATGATGCGCGCCGCCGACATGGCCAAGTCCATCCGCCATTGGCGCGACTTCGAGCCTGGGCAGGGGAATGTCCAGGCGGTGGAGAACGTGATCAAGGAACAGGTCGCGGACGACATCGTGCAGAACGCGAAGCAGGAGAAAATCGCCGACAACTACATCGCGCCGGATACGACGCTCCACCGCGCCTTCATATTCGATCTCGGCCGCTCGACGGTCGTCATCAACGGGAAGACGCACGCAATCGGCGCGACGAACGTCGAGGAGGCGAAAGCGGACTTCAAGAATGCGCTCGCCGGGAAGCCCAACGCGCAGATCGCGATATCCTCGCTCATGCAGCAGGGCGCGTCCATGCCCATCGTGGAGCTTCAGACTCACAATCCGACGCCCCCTACGGACACGCGTCCCAATCCGGCGCAGTCGTTCAAGGCTGCGGGCGCGGAGGCGTTCGTGAACCGCGGTCAGATTGCGAAGCCCGGCCTCTATGCCATTCCGCAGATCATAGACAACCCCGAGAGCCGCAACGAGCTCTCGGTCAGCCCGGACGGCAACACGGCCGTCGTGAAGATCGTGAAGACGGGGGACGCCCTTGTCGGCGTGCGCATCGGGGACCATGCGTACGACGCCATGGCCAAGGTCGAGACGGTCGAGGAGGTCACGCTCGACATCACGGGCGACAACCCGCGCGTCATCGCCGTGCGCCTCGGACAAAAGGTCGCGCCGTAGCCGCAAAACCGCGTCCTCGGCCTTGATGACGCTCTGCTTGGGCGGGGGGAAGGCCGGCGATTACAATGTAAACAGATTAGACACGCTTCAAAAAGGAAAATGGCACTAGAGGTAATTGCAAAACCCCTCTTCCGCACCATTCGCGAACCAAGCCACGCGGCTTGAAGACACCCGCAGAAACCACCTTAACCAGCGGCTTTTCGTCCGCATAGCGGAGTCCGTGGAACTTGGCCGCATCGCGCGGAAGTACGGATGGTGCGGCAACGGAAGGAATCCGTCGAGCCGGCTTGCGATGTTCAAGATGTTCGTGATGAAGCATGTCTGGAACTTCCCGACGACCAAGGACGCGCTTCGCCTTGCGCGCCTCGTCGGACTCCTTCTGCCGCCGCTCCCATTCTTCGCACGCCTTTCGGTCCATCTCCCTCTCCCATTCCGGGAAGAGGCTGGGCTGGATTGTCAGCCAATGGCTCGCAAAACGTGGTTTTGTGCTGGTTTCGCCTTCGT
>JAFRSR010000391.1 GCA_017427485.1 Kiritimatiellia bacterium | reverse complement strand
TTCCTTGAGCGTAGTCGCGCCGACGCACTGAAGCTCGCCTCGCGCAAGCGCGGGCTTGAGGATGTTCGCCGCATCCATCGCGCCCTCGGCACCGCCAGCGCCCACCATCGTGTGGATCTCGTCGAGGAAGAGAACAACATTTCCTGCGCGCTTAGTCTCGTCGATAAGTTTTTTAAGGCGCTCCTCGAACTGTCCGCGGTACTGCGTTCCCGCGACCATTCGAGCCATGTCTATCGCGACTACGCGCTTCGACTGCATCTTCTCGGGAACTTCGCCGCGGTGGATCGCCTGGGCAAGCCCTTCGACAACGGCCGTCTTGCCTACGCCCGCCTCGCCGATGAGGACGGCGTTGTTCTTCGTGCGGCGGGCGAGGACCTGGATGACGCGCGTGAGTTCCTGCTTGCGTCCGATGACGGGGTCGAGTTCGCCCTTGCGCGCGAGGGCGGTGAGGTCGCGGCCGAAGATGTTGAGCGCGGGCGTCTTGCCTTTCTTCCGACCTTTGGACTCGTCTTCGGGGGCGGATGACTCGTCTTCGCCCTCCTCTTCGGGTTCGTCTGGTTCCGGCGCCTCTTCGGGCACGTCCTCGTCATTGTCCGCACGCGCTTCGGCGCGCATGAAAGTCTCCGGCGTGAGGCCGTGTCCCGAGAGGATCTGCGCGGCCACGGATTCGCCTTCGGAGAGAATGGCGAGGATGATATGCTCGGTTCCCACGGCGGAGGCCTGGAGACGCCGTGCCTCGAGCTTGGCGAGTTCGAGGATCTTGCGCGTGCGCGCCGTCACGGGGATTTCGCCGAGCATGCGCACGTTCTCGCTGTGCCCGATCATCTGCTCGAGCTGGATGCGGAGCTCGTCGGGGTCGACGTCCAGCGCGCGGAACCGCCGGCAGGCGCCGCAGTTCGGGATGGCGAGGATGGAGCAGAGAAGGTGCTCGGTGCCGATGTAGGAGTGGTTGTAGCGGCGGGCGGCGGCTTCGGCGCCGTCGAGGGCCTGGTTGGCGTTGGGTGTGTAGTCGGTGTTCATGAAAGGATGTCTTTCGCAAATTCGTTGAAACGGACGTCCGCGAAGGCGGCGTTGACCCGGTCGGCGAGGTCTGCGTCGCGGATGTCGCGCTGACGCTCCTCCTCCTGCGTGGCGGGGGGCTGGGTGAGCGGACGGCTCAGCTGGCGGCGCATGACCTTATCAATCTGCTGCCGCGTGATTCCGTCGAGGAAGCCCATGATGGCGGCGATGCGGATGGGCGAGAGCAGGTCGAGATACTCGTAGGGGGAGAGCAGGCGTGCATGGCGGAGGATGGCCAGGGCGCGTTCCACGGAGTCGAGGAAGAGGCGGGGCTGTTCGTCGACGAGCGCCTTGCGCGCTGCGGTTTCCTGTTCGGCCAGATGCGTGAACGCGCGCGCGACGCGCGCGATGAGGGCTCGTTCGGGAAGGCCGATGGCCGATTCATTGAAGATGCGGAAAAGATGCGCGACGTTGCGCAAGCCGTCCATGTCGATGCTCTTGTAGCCGATTCGCAGGGCAGTGAGCCCGGAAAGGACGGGTGGCAGGTCGCCGATGATGTGGAGACCTTCGAGGTGGACTTCGGCCTCGATGCGGATGCCCGTGCCGCAGTGTTCGGGGAAGGGGGAGAGGTAGCCGAAATCCGGATGCCAGGCGAAGCGGTGCGTGGCGGCGAGGAGGCGCTCCTCCTCTTCGGCTTTCGCGTAGGCGGCTGAAATGCCGTCTGGTGTTGACCAGTCGGCGGAGATGGCGTAGGCGTCCTTTTCGCCGAACACCTTGTCCGCCGGGTTGCGGAAAAGGGTAATCCTGCCGCCGGTGAGGGCGTCGGTGCAGAGAAGGTTCGGATACGTGCCGGCGGGTCGGCGGTTCGGACGGGGGCTCATTGCCGTTCCTTCCCGTCGGCGCCGGGAGACTCCGACTCCAACGCGTCGAGGCGGCGCTGGATCTCGGCGGCCTTTTCGTACTTCTGCTGGCGGATGGCCTTTTTCAATTCGCGTTCAAGATACGCGCGGGAATCGGTTCCCGTCGTATTCGCGGGCATGTTGCCGACATGCGCGGGACCATAGTCGCCGCGCAGGAACTTCGCGCGGATTTCGGCCGCGAAGGTCTTCCAGCAGCGCGGGCAGCCCAACGTGCCGCGCTTCTCCAGCGTTTCCCACGTCGCATGGCAGAGCGGACAGGTCTTCTTGCCGTGCTTGCGTTCCTCTTCGAGGTGTCCCAGGCCGTCTACAAGGCCCATCGCTGCCTTGAAGAAGTCCTCCACGAACTGCGGCGGCTTATCTCCTGAACCGACGACGGTGACGGATTTCCCGTCGTCATCCGCTTTCTTTTTCGGGTGACGCGCCGCCGCGGCGCATTTCTTGCAGACGTAGAGCTCGCGGTCCTTCCCGTCTTTCTTCTGGTGCAGGACCGTTTCGGCGTCGTTCGTGTGGCAAAGTTCACACTTCATGGAGATTCTTCAATGTACAAATTCGGGATGTCCTGGCCGGTCGATATGAGCGTGCCGGGCTTCGCCGAGGGAGTGGCAGAGTTCGCCGGAGTCGCGACGGGCTTTGCCGGAGTCTTGGTGGATTTGGCTTTTTGCTCGCTCGGCTCGGGGGCGGCTTTGACTGACGCTGGCTGTTCAGCGGGAACGATGGGGGTGGGTACGTCTGCAACGGGCGCGGGCGTCTGCGGGGCAGACGTGGCCGAGTAGAGTTTGCAGATGCTCCAGACAATGAACAGAACGACGAGGATCGCGCCCAGTACAAGGGCAGTCGTGCGCCACGCGCGCCGGGGAATGCTGCGGACCTTTTGCAGGACGCTGCTTGTAACGGCGGAAATGCTCTTGCGGAAGCGGTCTGCCGCCGACGGAACGCCTTCGTTATAGCCTAGAGTAAAAGGCGAATCGTCAAAGTTCATCGGTGGCGGCTCTTTGGTCGCAGGAGGAGGAACCGCTTCCTGCGGAGGCGTTGAGGGTGTTCCAAAAAGGGGCAAGTCGTCCGTCACAGAACGCGTCGGAGGCTGATCGAAGAGATCAAGCCCCCGTACCGCTTTCGGCGGTTCAGGAGTCGGCTCCGGAACCGGTTCGGATTCCGGTTCCGGCTCTGGCACGGGCGTAGGTTCTGGCTCGGGTACTGGCAGCGGTTCCGGCTCCTGTACGGGCACGGGTTCGGGCTCGGGCATCGGCAGCGGTTCCGGCTCCTGTACGGGCACGGGCACTGGTAGCGGTTCCGGCTCCGATACGGGCACGGGTTCGGGCTCGGGCACTGGTAGCGGTTCGGGCTCCTGGACAGGCGTGGGTGCCGGCTCGGGCACCGGCAGCGGTTCCGGCTCCTGGACAGGCACGGGTTCGGGCTCGGGCACTGGCAGCGGTTCCGGCTCCTGCACGGGCACGGGTTCGGGTACCGGCAGCGGTTCGGGCTCCTGTACGGGCATTGGCGTTGCTTCGGGAGAATTCTGCCAAACGGGTTGGACGGGCGGCGGAATGGGAGCTGTGGGAACTTCGCGAATGCTGACGGCCGGGGCGCGGCGGCCTTCGTAGATGTCCATGAACTCGCGCACGAGGGGGACTGGGTCTAGTCCCACGCAATCGGCGAAGAGTCGCACGAATCCACGACCGTAGATCGGGGCGGGGATGCGGTGGAAGTCTTCTCGCTCCATTTCCTCGACAATTTGGACGAGCATGTGCGTTTGTGCCGCGACCTGCGAACAGGTCAGGCCTTTGGCTTCGCGGGCATTTCTAAGAGTTTCTCCGAATGAACTCATGGTCGTGTTCCTTGTATTTCAGTTTTTAGACGGCGGGTGAATCTCCCTCGGACGGATCGGGCGGGAGCGTGAAAGCGGCATCGGCGTCGCCTGCTGAGTCTGTGGATGCGTCGGCGCCGCCGTTGAGAAGGGTTTCGGGGTCCACGAGGATCTCGCGCGGACCTGCTCCGCGGGCGGGACCGATGACGCCGCGCTCTTCAAGAAGGTCCATGATGCGTGCGGCGTGGTTGTAGCCGATGCCCATGCGGCGCTGGAGGTGGGAGATCGAGGCGCGCTTCGTGTCGCGCACGACTTCGAGGGCACGGCGGAAGAGACCTTCCTCCTTCGACGCCGTCATGCCGGCCGGAGGCGGCACGCCACCCACGACGGCCGTCGCCATTTGCTCGGCGGGCGCATCCGGCGGATTCTCGTCGCCGCCTTCGTCGCCCAGCGTGTCGGCGGGATCGTCTTCCTTGACCTTCTCCATGCGTTTGGTGAGGGTCTGGTCGAATTCCGTGTTGGAGTGTTCGCCGATGAACTCGATGATCCGATTGATCTCCGCGTCAGAGATGTAGGCGCCCTGGGCGCGGAGGAGGCGTCCGTCGGACATCTTGAAGAGCATGTCGCCCTTGCCGATGAGCTGTTCGGATCCCTGGGCGTCGAGGATGGTGCGCGAGTCGATGGACGACGAGGTCTTGAACGCGATGCGTCCGGGGATGTTGGACTTGATCGTTCCGGTGATGACCTTCGTGTCGGGGCGCTGGGTGGCGAGGATGAGGTGGATGCCGGTGGCGCGCGCGAGCGCGGTGAGGCGGGCGATGACGGGCTCCACCTCCTTGCCGGCGGCCTGCATGATGTCGGCCACCTCGTCGATGATGATGACGATGTAGGGAATCGTGCGGGGTATGTCTTTGTCGCCCAGCTGCTCCTCGCCGCCGAACATGTCCGGCTGGGAAACCGTCTTGCGCGTGTTGAAGTCCACGATGTTGCGGCATCCCGCGCGAGCGAACATCTTGAGCCGCTTCTCCATCTCCACGAGCGCGGCGCGGAGGGCGAAGACGACTTTCTTCGTGTCGTTGATGATGGGGACGAGCAGGTGGGGCAGCTGGTTGTAGGACGTGAACTCGACGCGTTTGGGATCGACCATGATGAATTTGAGCTGCTTGGGCGTGCGGCACATCAGCAGGCCGTTGATGATCGAGTTGAGGCATACGGACTTGCCCTGGCCGGTGGCGCCGGCGACGAGGAGATGCGGGAGCTTTGCGAGGTCGACCACGAGGTCGTTGCCGGCGGCGTCCTTGCCGAGGAGGAGCGGCACCTGGAACTTGCCGGGGCTGTTCTGCCGCCAGAGCTCGCCGTCGATGATCTCGCGAAAGTGGACGGACGCGGGTTTGAGGTTGGGCACTTCGATGCCGACCGCGTTCTTGCCGGGGATGGGGGCCTCGATGCGCAAGGAGGTCGCCTGGAGGGCCATCTGGAGGTTGCGGGAGAGGCCGGCGACCTTTTCGACGCGCGTGCCGAGGTCGAGCGTAAGGGCGTACTGGGTGACGACGGGGCCGGCCACGTAGTAGGCGAGTTCGGCGTTGACGTCGAACACCTTCAGCGTGTCGATGAGCCTCTGGGCCATGGCGGCGACGTTCTCGCCGGGGCCGCCTTGGGTTTTCTGCACGGGGTTCAGCAGATCGGTGGCGGGAATGATGTAGGGACCCTTGTCGGCGGGCGCATCCGCCTCCTGCGCCGCAGCGGGCGCAACGGCCGCTGGCTTGGAAACTGGCGGAGGAGGAGGCGGCGCGACCGGACGCATGGGCGCGGCGGCAGTCGTGGAAGGGGCCTCGCGGGCGGGAAAGTAGTCGACCGGGCCTCGTGCAGGTGCGTCACGGTCGGCCTTCAGTCGGGCGCGGAGTGCGGCGCGTTCCTCTTCCTCCTTGCGCCGTTCCTCCTCGCGGGCAAGGCGCGCTCTCTCGCGCTCGGCCTCTTTCGCCTCGCGCTCGGCCTTCAGGGCGGCCTTGCGCTCTTCGCGGGCGATGCGTTCCCGCTCGCGCTCGGCTTCCTTCTCGGCCCTGGCGGCGGCCTTTTCGTCGGCGATGCGCTGTTTCTCGGCGAGGCGTTCGGCCAACGCGGCTTCACTGGCGGCGCGGGCGGCTGCGGCTGCGGAATCGGGATCGTCCACGTCGCCGAGTTCGTCGCGGCGGCGGTCCGCAGCCCAGTCCGTCAGGCGGGCGAGCGCGGAGATGATGTTGCGCGGGCCGGCGACGATGAGAAGGGAGAAGAGGGCGAGGATGATCATGAGCACGCTCGCGCCGAACGGGGCGAGGTGGTAGGCGAGGCAGCGCGTCATCACGAGATAGCCTACGGCGCCGCCGGCGTTCGGCTCGATGTTCAGGTCGCGCAGCAGCGGGGCGATCGTCGCCGAGTTCCCGGCCACCTGCAGCAGGCAGGTGATGGAGAAGACGAGCAGCGTGACGCCCACCGTGCGGCGTCCGGGATGGAAGGTCTTCCCCAGCACGAGCCGGATGCCGATGTACGCGCAGAGCACGGGCACGCTCCAGATGCCGAGTCCGATGAACTGGTAGCCCAGATAGGCGAACCAGTCGCCTGCCGCGCCAATGAGGTTGGACGTGCGTGGCGCCGTCGGGATGCAGAGGTCGGAGACGGCGTGCCAATTGTAGGTGCAGAGCGCGAGGAAGGGGAACAACGCGACCGGAAACATGAAGAATCCGATTACCCGGCGGCGCGTGCTGGATTCCGTTTCTGAGGAGGCTGTGGGCTGGGGCTGCATGACGCGAAGACCTTCATTTGCTTCGTCTGAAAATCGGCGAGTCGGAATGGCTGCGGGTGGTCACGAGGGAGTCGCGCACGGCGTAGAACACGATGATGGCGAGGATGAGCGCCAGGATCTTGAGTCCGAAGTTGCTCGTGAAGAAAGAGATGATCGACTTCATGCCTTCTCCTTTCCCTTTTCGGCGTCGCCGTCCGTGCCGGCGCCTTCCGCCGCGGGATTCGCGGCGTCCGGCACGCCATGGTGACGGCGGAAGAGCCTGGCGGCCTTGTCCCTGCGGCGCTTCATCCAGTCGGCCATCGATTCAGCGGCCGACTTCTGCTGCGGCATGGCCTTGCGGATCCACCGCAGCACGGCCATGCGCGAATCCTCCTCGGCGTCCGGATAGCGGATGAGGCGCCCGTTGTGCGCCACGGACACGCGCCCCGTTTCCTCGGAGACCACGATCACAAGCGCGTCCGTCTGTTCCGTCACCCCCACCGCCGCGCGGTGGCGCATGCCGGAGGTGGAGAGGTCGCCCTTGCTGGAGACGGGGAAGAGACAGTGCGCGGCGGCCACGCGGCCGTGGCGGATCACCACGCCGCCGTCGTGGAGAGGCATCGGCTCGGTAAAGATCGAGAAGAACAGCTCGGACGAGATGAGCGCGTCGAGCGCGACGCCGGTCGTCTCGAAGCCGCGCAGGGAGATGCCTCGCTCGAACGCCACGAGCGCGCCCACGCGGCGCCTGGCAAGCTTGAAGATGATCGTCGTGAAGTCTTCGGGCGTGATGCGGTCCCTCAGCAACGCGCGCGTGCGGGCGCGGTCCTGGAAGAGAAACGACCCCATCGTGGCGAGGATGCGCCGGATCTCGTCCTGGAAGATGACGACCGACGACAGCGCGAGATAGAGGAGCAGCCAGCGCACGATGACGGAGAGCACGTCGAAGTGGAAGACGAGCGTGAAGGCGATGAGGAGCGCGAAGAGCACGAACGACCCCATCAGCACCTGCCCGAACCTTGAGCCGCGTGCGCCCTTGAGAATCGCGTAGATCACCAGGTACAGGATGAAGATCTGGATGACGTCCGGCACGTAGGTCGTCAGCTGATGCCAGTCCATGGCGCACCTCCTCCCTGGGCGAGCGCGTTGACCACGGCCAGCGCCTCTTTCGTTTCCTTCACGTCGTGCACGCGCACGACGCTCGCGCCGCACATCGCGCACCACACGGCCGCGCCGACGCTGCCGCCGAGACGGCGCGCGGGTTCGCTCTCGCCGCTGAGCGCGCCGATCACGCGCTTGCGCGAGACGCCCACGAGCACGGGCCCGCGCGCCGCAAGCGCACGGAGCGAGCCGAGGATCGCGACGTCCTGCTCGCGTGTGGTGCCGAAGCCGACCATCGGGTCCTGCAGCACCTGTGCGCCGACGGGGCGGTAGTCCTGCACGGGCACCACGAACCCGCAGCCACTCTGCTCCACGAGCGTCCACATCTCCTCGTCGGGCTTGTAGACGCAGTTGATGGCCGCCGCGCCCGCCTCAAGCGCGCGCCGAGCCGTCTCGGCGTGGTAGGTGTCCACGGAGACGGGCACGTCGGGCAGTTCCCGCAGCAGCTGCCGCAGGACGGGCGCGAGGCGCGCCCATTCGGC
>JAFRSR010000390.1 GCA_017427485.1 Kiritimatiellia bacterium | reverse complement strand
TGGTGGGACAGTGCGTCTTCCGACGGCGGTGAGATGTGGTAAAATATTGCTCTCTGCGCTTCAAGGACAAGTAGTGAGAAAGCAACTGATGACACTGAACCGACGTTCATTCCTCGGCGGCAGCCTCGCGGCTGCCACCTGCCCCGGCGCCGTGCCTGGTGCGGCCGAGCCGAACCGAAACCTGCACGCCGACGTATGTGTGGTGGGCGGCGGCCCTGCCGGATTCGTGGCGGCCATCGCCGCCGCGCGCCACGGCGCGAAAACGACACTGGTCGAATCGTTCGGCTTCCCCGGCGGCATGGCGACGGCAGGGCTCGTTGGGCCGATTTCCAAGTTCAACTTCGGCGGCAAGCGGGTCGTGGACGGCATCCCGTGGGAGTTCGTTGAACGACTCGCCGCCCGCGGCGGGGCGATCACGGACCTTCCCAAGGGCAACGTGCCGTTCGAGGCGGAGGTCTACCGGCGCGTGGCGCGCGAGATGCTCGAGGAGGCCGGCGTCACGTGCCTGTGGCAGACTTCCGTCTGCGGCACGCCAGAGCTGGCGCAGGACGGCTCCATCCGCGCCGTCACCCTCTCGACGGCCGGATTCCTCTCGCGGCTGGAGGCGAACCTGTTCATCGACTGCTCGGCGTCCGGCGCGCTCGTGGGCTACCACGGCTTCGGTGACTTCCGCTCGGCGCGGGGCGCGGCCCAGCCGCTCTCGCTCTGCTTCCACCTGGGCGGCGTCGACACGGCGAAGGCGCGCGTCCTCGTGCGCCACGACAACGAACGCTCGGCGAATCCCGTCCTGCGCGCCGCCCTCGAGGCGGCGATGAAGTCGGGGCGCATCAAGTCGTTCGGCGGCCCCTGGGCCGTGTGGGGCAGCACGATCCGCCCGGGCTTCGTGAGCGTGAACGCGACGCGCGCGGCGGCGGACGTCACCGATCCCGTCGAGATCGCGGAGGCGACGGCCCTCATGCGGCGCGAGATCCCCGAGATCGTCGAGGTCATGCGCGGCGCCGATCCCGCGTTCCGCGAAGCCTACATCGCGCAGACCGCCGCGGCGAGCGGGTTCCGCGAGTGCCGCGAGCTCAAGGCGCTCCACCGCGTGACGGCGGCGGAGTTCGTCTCGGGCGAGCGTCCGGCAGACACCATCGCGCTCGCCGCCCATCCGATGGACCGACATCTGGCGGGATCGAGCGGACAGAACCTCTCATTCCTGAAGAAGCCCGGTGCGATTCCGCTCTCTGCGCTGATCTCGGCGAAATGCCCGAACCTGCTGGCGGCGGGCGGACTCGTCGCCGCGGAGCCGGCGGCGTTCGCCTCGATCCGCGTGCAGGCGCAGTGCATGGCGACAGGCCAGGCCGCCGGCACGGCGGCGGCGCTATCCGCCCGGGTGGGCTGCGCTCCGAAGGACCTCGACGCCTCCGCCGTCGTCGCGTGTTTGCGTCCTCAGAACGCATGCGGCCAGTAGCCAAGCTCCGCGCCGCGCGCGTGCAGAAGCTCCGCGAGGAGCGCATAGCCATCCGCGTTGAGGTGCACGTCGGGACGGTTCCTGTAGCAGAGGGCGTCCGCGACGGGGAACTCGACGGCGTGGCGGCCGAACGCCGCCTTGAAAAACTCCCTGTCCTTCTGCGGAAAGCCCTTCCAGTACGGCACGATCACGAGATAGGGACGGTCCTCGCCACGGCGAGCGACCATCGCCCGGATCTGCGCGACCAGCTTCTCGACCTTCCTGTCCCAGCCGCCGTTCGCGCCCATGAAGAAGATCTCGCAATACGCCCCCGGCGCGGCGTCCGCCGACGCGAACTTCACGGGCGACCCGGCGGGAATCGCGAGCGGACGCCCGGCGTCCGATTCGCCGCGCTTCAACCACAGGGTGTAACCGATCTTGTTCGTCGGCGAGTTCCAGCGGAAATCGCGGAAGAAGAGCGTAAACTCCCCGCTGCCGATCCGGACGGGATTGACGGGAATCTGCCGTCCCAACGCAGCGGTCAGCTTGATCACGTCTCCGGACGGCGTGTGGAAACCGTTGTCGGACGCATCGCCGACCTGTACGGCCGACTCGCCAGCGGCGAACTTGATCTCCGCCGCGGTCGCAAGCGGCACCGCGCCCTGTCGCGCGGGGATGGTGACGGTGTTCTCGCCGCCATCGCCCGAGTTGAGCACCTCGTAGCCCGGACCGAGAAGCGCCTGCAGCCGCGACGGGTAGTCCTTGCCGCGCGGCATGGCCATGCCCTCCGTGACGCTGTCGCCCCAGCACAGCACCCGCCGCGCAGACGCCTCCGCGCCAACCGCGCCGGCCGCAGCCGCCGCCATCAGACAGACGAATGTCCAGCCCTTCTTCATTCGTCGGGTTCCGGCGGCGAGCCTTAACGCTCGCGGCCAAACATAGTCTTGTCGAAGTTGAAGAACACGAACACCGGCAGGAAACCGCCCTCGTTGATGCAGACCAGTCCGAACTGCAGCGCCGCCTTGCGTGCCTTGGTGATGAAAGCCGTCTGCACGCCGTTGCGGAGAGTGTCGGCCTGACTGTAGCCGATCGCCACCTGCGCCCCGGCCTTGACCTTCTGGGCCTTGACCGCACAAAGCGCCACCTGGGCACCGGAGACCTGCGCGTTCGCGGCCCCTATTCCAAGCGCGCAACCGGAGATGTCATCGGACGAGTGATTAAACCACCAGTCCCACGACACATCGGCCTGCGCTGCGAAACCGAGAGTCATCGCACAAGCGAGAATCAGCATCTTCTTCATTTCATGTTCCTTTCGTCTTTTTCTTGTTGCCACCGGCAAACCTTGACGAGCCCCGCCAAACTTCACCGTTGTAGTCGAGAAGACATGTCATATTTTACCAAATCACCCCGCAGAGACACAAGTACGTTCCGTTTATGCAGAGCCCATCCCAGGCCTCCCGCCTCGCTAAAACAAACCCTCGCGCGGGTAGGCGCGAGGGCTGTGCAGATCCAAACAAGGTTCGCACCTAGACCACTACCAGCGGCGATAGTGGTAGGGATGCGGATAGACGACCGGGGCCGAATAGACCACCGGCTGGGGCGCAACGACGACGGGCTGGGGCGCGACAACCGCAGGCTGGGCTACGACAGCAGGAGCCGGCGCCACGACCGTCGGCTGGGCGACAACCACGGGGTCGGGGGCGATGATGTCATGTGCAAGCGCAACCGTCGCCGCCGTCAGGCCGACAATACCCGCCGCGAGACCAAGCCCGCTGTGATGGTGGTGATGGTAGTGATGTCCCCGCGCGAATCCGCACGTAGCAGTCGTCAGCGCAAGAGCCATGATTAAGATTTTCTTCGTGTTCATGATCCACCTCTTCTTTCTGTTTCCGCCGAGCTCCATCGCCCGACATGAACGCTAGGCAAACCACCGCCCGCCGTCTGACACATGCGCTGAAAAAATTTCCCCCCGTCAGGACGGAACGAGCGCAGCGAGGCGCCCCCCGCTACCGATCTGCCGCTTGTCAGGACGGAACGAGCGCAGCGAGGCGCCCACTCTGCCAGCCCGCTCCCCCGTCAGGACGGAACGAGCGCAGCGAGTGAGTCCTGACTGACATGTGTCAATGGGTCTGGCCCGGCGCGAACATTTCCTTGATGCATCCGACGGCGAGGTCGCAGAAGCGGAAACCGCCCTCGTGCCCCACTTTGCCCACGTTGATGCCGCCGCTGTAGCCCACGGAATTCTCCGAGATTGTCGTCGGCAGGTATCCGTTGTTTCCGCATTTCGTGACGACGAACGTCTGCGCGGCGGGGCTGCGCGCCTTGATGACCTGTCCGTACGCGAGATACAGCTCGAACGGGCAAGTCACCATCGCCACGTCGCCCACGCGCGTCACGTGCATCTCAAACGTGAGGTCCTTCACCTTGTCCTGCTCGGCCGCGCGGCTCAGCACGGCGCGGTCCACGCTCATCACGGCATACGGATGGAGCTTGGAATCGTACGGTCCGGGGCCGCCCTTCGCCTCGTTGGCGTGGACCATCTTGAGGAAGTCCTGCCAGGCGGTATCGCCGGGCCATTTTCTGCTCAGCTCGTCCAGCTCCTTTTTCGCGGCGGCGACCTGCTCCGGCGTGACGCGGCGCATCGGCACGGTGACCTTGCGGTTCTCGAATTTCAGCACCGAACCGCTGCCGACGGGCGTCGGGGCCGCGCCCTTCACGCACGCCACGAGCCTGTCGGAGAGCAACTGCACCATGTCGTCGTGCCAGCCGTCGGGCTCGGTGCGGCACCGGCGCACGAGGTCGCGCGGGCTCTGGCATCCGGCCGCGCCAATCTGGTAGAGCATCATGAAGTCCTTGCCGTAGACCCCCTTCAACTTCTCGCGCGTGGCGCCGGCGAAGTCGGATGATACCTGGTAATTCGCCTCCATCACCTGCGACGGGCACGCGACGTTGAGCACCAGACCCGTCTTGCGCCCCGCGGCGTCCACCGTGAAGAGCATGCCCACGCCGTCGTCCTCGCCCTCCAGCATCCCCACGAAATCCGGACGGCTCGTGTCGCCGTACATTTCGGTCGAGCCGTCGGCATAGCGGGCCAGACGGCAGTGGCCCACGCGCGCCGTGCCGAAGGCGCGGAGGAGGCCGCCGGGACGGCGGTTCTTCCACGCCTGGACGTATGCGCCCGCGACGAGGTCGAGCGCGAAATCGGCGTATTCGTTCGGCCCCAGGACGTCCGGCTGGTCGCGTTCCATCTCGGCGGCCTTGGGCGTGCCGCTCGGACGGATGGCCGGCGCGCTGTGCGTATGGATGCTTCCCATGTAGATGCGCTCCGGCGAGATATCCGGCACGAGTTCCTTCACGCGCGCGCGTACGCGCTCCACAAACGGCGTCCACGTCGTCACGTTGTCGATCGAGCCCATCAGCACGTATTCGTCGCCCTGCTTCAGCGCGAGCGCGACGAACTTCAGGCGGCTATGGTAGGGATTGTCCTTGTCGGCGAGGCGCTGGTAGTACTGTCCGCAGAGCGGTATGCGCTTGACGGACGGCGGCGTGATGTCCACTTCCGCCCAGCCGATTTCGACGGGCGTTTCGGCTTTGACGGACGCCGCCGAAGCCGGCAGGATGAAAGACAGGGCGGCAAGGGCCGTCGCGGCACGGAGGATGCTTGATTTTTTCATGGCACTATCTTACCACACTGCGGGGCCGAAATCCAACAGAATTATTGCACCACTGGGAATGCGTCAAAGATGCCCTTGCGTCCCCGCTTCGTATTCTTCCTCGACCTGTTCGATCAGTTCCTCGCGGCGGAGGGCAGAAAGGCCCAGCTCGGCCGCAAGTTCGCGCAATTCCTTTTTCTCGTCCGGCCCAATGCGGCCGCCGTTCCTTTTGAGCCGGCGCGCCCTGCGAAGGAACAGCGCTTCCGCACGACTCGTTTCGTCATCGGCCGGTGGCGGAACGACCGGCGCCGCCACGGCGACAGGCGGCACGGCTGCCTCATTGCGCGCGGCAGGAGTTGCAGTCATATCAGGAGTCGACGGCTGGCTTTCCGCCATGACATCTGGACCTTCGACCGAGTCCCCCTTCGATTCCATCTCGGCCAATTCCAGCTGCGCGTTCTCGTCGCCGTCCTCAATCGCCTGACGGTAAAGGTCTTTCGCGCCCTCGCTGTTTTCCTGGTAACGCGCGATCCGGGCAAGCCAACGCAGAATCGTCCCGGCAAGATGAGTGTCACCGGCATGGGCGGCAAGCGTTTTCCGGAACCAGCCTGTCGCTTCTCTCAAGATACACTTGGCAGAATCGGCTTCGGGGTTGACCGCCCTGAAGGCCGTCTGCCATTCCGCATACGTCTCGAAAGGTCTTCCCAAGCTCCCCAATGCGTCCAGTCCCAAGTAGTATGCCGCATCGACATTCCCTGCCGTATCCGCATCACGGAACCATTTCCGCGCCGTCTCCAAATCAACATGAATCTCGTCACCGCCTAAGTCTGGATCGCAGAACAGCTGGCCAAGATTGCACATCGCCGTCGCATCGCCATGTCCTGCTGCTCTTTCCCACCACTTAGCGGCCTCTGCCACGTCCTTCTCGCCAAAGTCACCCTCGTAGAATCGCGTCCCGAGGGAACCCTCGGTAGAGGCATTGCCATTCTCGGCGGCTTTGACCAACCATTCTTTCGCCTTCTCCACGTCCACCGTCGTGCCGGTCCCGATCAAGTAGGCCAGGCCCACCCGTTCCATCGCCGTCGGCAATCCCGCCTCCGCAGCCCGTTCGAACCAGGCGAAAGCCCGACGACGGTCCTGCGGCACCCCCTCCTCGCCGCGTTGGTACATGTCGCCAAGATCCCACATGGCGATTAAATGATTCTGTTCTGCCGCCTTCTCCCACCATTCCTTTGCCTTGACGTAATCCACTTTGCCGAATGCCCCCTGCGTATATCGCGTCCCGAGGGCGGCCTGCTCTTCAGGATCGCCCGCTTCCGCCGCCTGGACGAACCAATGTTCTGCAGCCTTGGGATCTTGCCCGACTCCTTCGCCCTTCAAGTAAGCCCATCCGAGATTGGCCATCGCCCCGGAATGCTTCCTTTCAGCGGCGTCCTGAAACCACGCGACTGCCCGACTTAAATCTTTTTCGACGCCGTTGCCGTCGCGGTACATCTGCCCGAGATTGTTCATCGCTGCGGCATCGCCAAGGTTCGCCGCTTTCAAGCTCCACTCAAACGCTTTCTTCAAGTCAGGTTCGCCGACGACGCCGTTGCCGTATTCCCCCCCCATCGTACAGGCAGCAGCCTCGTTTCCGATGTCAGCCGCCTTTATCTGCCATTCCAAAGACCTCGTTTCGTCTTTCCCCAACCCCTCCTCTCCATTGCGATAAACCGCTCCCAGGTTCGCCATTGCCGTCATATCGCCATGTTCCGCGGCTTTTTCCCACCACTTGACGGCCTCTGCCACGTCCTTCTCGCCAAAGTCGCCCTCATAGAACCGCGTCCCCAAAGTACACTCGGCGGATGCATTGCCGTTCTCCGCCGCGCGAATCAGCCATTCTTTCGCCTTCTCCACGTCCACCGTCGTGCCGGTCCCGCTCAAATAGGCCAGACCCAGTCGTTCCATCGCCGTCGGCAATCCCGCCTCCGCAGCCCGTTCGAACCAGGCGAAAGCCCGAGGTCGATCTTGCGGCACCCCCTCCTCGCCACGTTGGTACATGTCGCCCAGATTCTCCATGGCGATCAAATTATTCTGCTCGGCGGCCTTCTCCCACCACTCCTTCGCCTTGACATAATCCACCACGCCGAAGGCACCTTGCGCATATCGCGTCCCCAAGACGCATTCCGCGTCCGCACCGCCGGTCTGAGCCGCCACGATGAACCACTCCTCGGCTTTCCTGAGGTGCTCCGCGTCTTGCCCCGGCAAACCAGTCAGGCCCTCCTCATCGTGGACGGGCAGGTCGTCATCCGTCTTTTTCTCTGCCTGCTTCTCGTCCTTCATCCTTTATCTCCTATCTTCGTTCGCGATATGATAGCAAAGAGGATGGCGTTTTGCAATGGGCGCAACCAGCCGTTTTATCGACACGCCCGTTGCGGGAGGGTCGCGCTTCTGCGCGCGCCGTCACATCGACTCTTTGAAACACACGACACCGCCATCCTGGACCAATGTCCAGCACACGGTCGTAAGGCGATCAAGAAAACGCTCGTCGTGGGAAACGAGAAGCAAGGCGCACGGCGCTTCGGCCAATGCGTTCTCGAGACATTCGATGCTGGGAAGGTCGAGATGGTTCGTCGGTTCGTCCATGACGATCAGATGCGGTCCCCTTTCCACGCCGCGCGCGAGCAGGATCTTGCGGATTTCGCCGGGGCTGGGAGTCGTCGACGCGAGGAGCCGCCCGGGACGCGAGCCGAGGCGGCTGATGAGCGTCATGACGCGTCCGAGCGGACCGCGGTCGAGGCGTTTGACATCCGCGTGGATCGCGCGCGACTCCTCCTCGCCGATTTCCTGCGGCACGACCAGCAGCCTTTCCGGCGGCACGTTCGCGTGCTCCACGATCTTCCGCACGAGCGTCGACTTTCCGATCCCATTGGCGCCGACGAGCGCGATGCGGTCGTCGGGACGGATCGAAAGCGCCGGATGGACGAGGACGCGCCCGTCGCCGAGGTCGATTTCCCCGGCGGGAAGTTCTGCGACGTAGTTACGGGCGGACTTCTCCGCGTCCTCCAGCCAGAAGCCCATCTCGTAATCGACGCGTATCGTGCTGTCCGGCGCGAGCAGCTTCGCGGCGCGGGACCGCAGCGCGGAGGACTGCGAAAAGCCCCATCCGTCCTTGTTGGAAAGCTTCGCAAGCTGACGCTTGGCGCGTCCGTCGTGGTCGTTCGCCGGAAGCTTCTTCGCCTTGAGGCGGTTCGTCCGCGCGGCGGACTGCTCGGCGGCCTCGCGACGCTGCTGCGCGGCGGCCATGAGGCGGCGCGCCTTGCCGGCGTTCGCGTCATGCTCGTCGCGGGCGTGCGCCTGCTCCAGGCGGTCCTGTTCCATCCCCTGCGTGACCCCGCCCGGACGCATAACGATGCGCGGCGGGAAGATGAACAGGCACTGCGCGCAGAGCGCGTCGAGGAAATCGCGGTCATGGGAAACCAACAGCCCGGCACCGCGGAAAGACTTGAGCGCCGCCAGAAGGACGCGCTTCGCTTCCGCGTCGAGATGGTTTGTGGGCTCGTCAAGGGCCAGCACGTCGGGCTGGTGCCAAAGGGCGATCGCAATCTGCACGCGCTTGCGCTCGCCATGACTGAGCGTTTCCCAGCGCCCCGCCCAGTCCGGCGAAACGCCGAGCTGCCGCCGCACGTCCATCGCGACGGGATCCCAGGCGTCCATGAATTCGTCCCACTCGTCCGGCGGCGCGTCGGTGCGCTGCACGGCGTACTGCGCCCTTCCGATTTGGCGGACGTTTCCGGTGGAGGGGCTGATTTCCCCGGCGGCGAGCTTGAGGAGCGTGGTCTTGCCCGCCCCGTTCGCGCCGACGATGCCGGTCCACTTCCCTTCGGGGAAGTGCGCCGTCACGTCGGCCAGCAGCGGTTCCGCCATCCCGGGATAGGCGAAACTCACGCGATCGAACTGGAGGAACCGTGCCATTGACTGATTTCCTTTGCGTTCATTATACCACAAGCCAGCGGCCTCGGGGAATAAGCGGCTAAGCCCCTTTTATATTTGCGACTCAGGTCGAGATGTGCTAAAATGCGCCCATGAAAAAGATCACATGTCATGTCGTATTTCTCGCGTGGACGCTCTCGGGCGCCCATGTTTTCGCCGGAGACGCGGACACGCCGCCGCTTCGGCTGTCTCCCGTGAAGATTCCCACGTGCGCGAAGGCGCACATGTGCAAAGACCTTCCATACGGCGGAAGGCAGGTTGGGAAGGGGGCCATACATGCGAACGTCGCGCAGACGTATGACCTCTACCTGCCCGGGAACGTCGGCGAGATCGAGCGGTCTGCGCCGTTCTTCCTCTTTGTGCACGGCGGCGCGTGGAAGCGCGGCAGCAAGAACGCGCATGCCAAACTCCTCGTCGAAATGGCCGAACAGGGGTTCGTGGTGGCGTCGATGAACTACGTGCTCTGCAACGCCGAGCAGGGAGGCGCGCACACGTTCGCGGAAATGCTTGCGGACATCGACGCGATGGTCTCGCACCTCCCCTCTCTCGCGCAGGCGGCGGGAATCACCATCCCGCGCATCGCGATCGGCGGCAGTTCGGCGGGCGGACACCTCTCGCTCCTCTATGCGTACAACGGGGCGAACCCGTCTGCCCTCGGCCTCGGCCTCAAGCACGACGTTCCCGTCGCCTGCGTGTTCACCGACTGTGGGCCGAGCGACATCGCAAGCCCCGAGTTCATGGTGGCCGGGCTTGACTGGATGAAGGGAGATGTCAAGGGCTGGTACGGACTGCTCTGCGTCCTGGCGGGCGGACGGTACGGTAAGGACGATTTCCGCACGACCGTCGACCGTCTCGCGAAACACTCGCCGATCACATTGCTGAACGAGAAGTGTCCGCCGACCATCTGCCTGTACGGGGCGACCGGAGAGGTCAAGACGGACAAGACGTTCAAGCGTAAGAAAGAGGGGAAGCCGAAGCCCTACACGGTGTTCTGGAAACTTGCCGGCTCAAAAGAACCGCCGCCGGAGTCCGTCGGCATGGACGGCATCGTCGCCACGCAGAACTACGTGACGCTCACGAACGGCCTTACGAAGGCGGGCGTTCCGTTCGCCGCCCGGCTTGAGCCCTACCCGCATTGCCGGATACTATCCAAGAAACCCGAGACGCGTCCGTGGCTCTACGAGAACCTCAGAAAATACCTCAAGGGTAACGAGGCGAAATAGACGGACAACGGCTACGTCTCGAACGGGTCCGAGACGATTGCACGGCCTTTGTGCCCGTAGCATTCCGTGGGGCGCACGACGAAGCGCACCTTCGTGCCCTTCTTCGGCAACTCGCTCGCCGCGAACACGCACGTGCCCCTCGTCGCCTCACGCGTGGGCGGCAGGTGGAAGCTTTCGGAGAGCACGCGCTTCGACGCGACGGGGTAGTCGACATCCTCGTGGTAGGCGAACGCCTGCACCTCGTAGTCGTACACGCGCGACGTCGCCGAGGGCTTCGCGGCCGGGAAATGCACCGTCACCTGTTCCGTCGCCGTGCCGCGCCGGTCCTTGCCCATGGCGCGCGTCACCTTCACGGACGCGCCGGCGGCGAACTCGGGCGCGACCATCTTCGCGCCGCGCACGTCGAACGCGAAGGCGCGCGACCCGTCCAGCGGCACATGCCAGTCGGGCCCCACCTTCTCGCCGTCCAGGAACTCGCGCCGCTCGATCACGAGCTTGTCGTCGTACACCGACACGAGCATCCCCTGTTTCCCGAGATGTTCGGGCAGAATCGGCATCTGCATGAGGACGTTGTCGTGGTTCTCGCCGTTCTCGCGCCAGTACTGCGCGAAGATGTAGGAGAGCGACGAGGTGCCGATGGACGTAAACGCCCCCTGCCAGACGCACCGCTCGTCCGTGAGCGAATAGTGCGAGTGGCCGGAGAACGCCACGGCGTTCGGATAGGCGGACAGCGCGCGCGTGGCGACGCCGCGATCGTGTCCCCACGCCCACGGACCCTGCACCGTGTCGCCGGGATGCGGATGCTGCGCGTAGAAGAACGGCTTTTTGCCCTTCAACCCCAGCTTGGACTCGTTCGCCTTCAGGAACGCCTCCAGCTCCTTCTCGTAGCCCCAGTGCGAGCCGATGAACGTGTAGCCCTTCACCTGCTTCGCGTACACGCCTGTCCACGGCTCCTTGAACACGCGCTCCCACACGGCCTTGCGGTCCGTGACGATGCGGTGCGCCGCGCGCGTCGCCTCGTCGGGATACTTCTCCGCGAGTTTCTTCGGCGTGTCGCCGTAGCCGTGTCCCTGCACGTCGTGGTTGCCGTAGACGAACAGCTTCTCGATCGGCTGGCCGTCGGGACGCCGGTTCTCGGGGAACACCTTGAACCACGCCTTCCCCACGAGCTCCAGCTGGTCCACGAGCCCGCGGTCCGCCATGTCGCCCGCGATGATCACGCCGTCGGCCTTGCGGTCGCGGAAGAACTCCAGCGCCCGCTCGAACACCGGCACCTGCTTCTCATCGAAGATGTGGATGTCGCTCAAGACGCCGAGGATCAGGTGGGGTTCTCCGCCGCCAAGATGGCGGCTTTCCATATGGGGAGCCGCCGTCTCGGCGGCTGCGCAGGAGCGCGCCCCTCCCCAAACTCCTGCCGCCAGCGCGGCACCGACAAAATTTCTGCGTGTAATGTCCATGCGACAATTATAGCACACAAAGACGGGATTGTGTGGGCACGTGACAATTATGTGACAACTTGCACGCGCAAACATGGTTTAATGTGCGCGTCTTCGGGGCATTGTGCCCCGATCCATCCAAGAAAGGAAACGAATCATGATCATGCAAAGTTGTCTCGCGGGCGCGCTGCTCGCCATCGGCGGAATGACCAACGGCGTCCAGATCGCGCGCACGCCCGTCACGAACGCCGAATACGCCGAGTTCGTGAAGGCGACCGGTCACTCCGTGCCGCGCTACTGGAAGAACGGCACGTTCCCCAAGGGGAAGGAGAAGCATCCCGTGGTGTGGGTCTCGTACGATGACGCCCTCGACTACTGCGATTGGCTCGGCCAAAAGGATCCCGCGCACGCGTACCGTCTCCCGACCGAGGCGGAATGGGAAGCCGCCGCCGGGCCGTCGCCGCGCGAAGGATTCAACTTCAACGCCGTCGTCGCCAACCACTGCCTCAAGAAGGACCCGAACCAGACCGTCACGTTCGTCCATCCGCGCTCGCGCCTGAACGGGAAGACGGCCAAGCTCTCTGATGTGTTATCCGTGACGCCCGACGGGCGCGTGCGCGGCTGGGTCAACCACCGTGACTACACCGGCTTCATCTACACGGACCTCTTCAAGCAGCTCAACGAGGACGGCGGCTACACGACGCCCGTCGACGCCTACCCCGACACGAAGGCCGCCTGCGGCGCGCTCGACATGTGGGGCAACTGCTGGGAGTGGACATCCACCGAGATCGTTGCGCGTAACGGACGCGAACGCGGCGAGAAGGTCAACGCCATCAAAGGCGGCTCGTGGTACGCCATGCGGAACTCCTGCCGCACCGACTACAAGGGCGAAGGACGCCGTTCCGGCGGCTGCTACAACACCGTCGGCTTCCGCGTCGTGGCCGTGCCCAAGGCGAACAAGGGCTCCAAATGAAACACGGGATTCTGTCAGGACTGTGCGCACTGGCCACCGCGACGGCGGCGGCCGGCATCGCCGACGAGTTCGCGCTCATTCCCGCGAACCCCTCGTTCGCGTTCTCGAAGTCGCTCAACCCGCATTCGAGCGCCGCCGGAGAGGCTTCGCCGATCATGGCCCCGTACTACCTCTGCCGCCACCCCGTCACGAACGCCGAATACGCCGAGTTCGCGGCGACGACGGGACACAAGACGCCCGGCTACTGGGGCGGTAGGACGTGTCCGCAGGGCCGCGAACGGCATCCCGTGCTGTCGGTTTCCTACAACGACGTGCTGTCCTTCTGCGAGTGGAAGAGCGCGCGCACGGTCGGCTGGAAGTTCCGTCCCCCGACCGAGGCCGAATGGGAGAACGCCGCCGCCGGCTCAAAGGTGGGGAACTACAACGCCGTGATCGCGACGAAGCTCCTGACCGAAGACCCTGACCAGCTGGTCACCTACTACCATGAGAAAAGCACGCGGCAGGGAGAACAGGACAAGCTTTCGGATGTCATCTCCGTGAGCGCGTCGGGCGCGGTGTCGGGATGGGTAAACCACGCGAACTACACGGGATTCGTCTATACCGATCTCTTCAAGAGCATCAACGACGCTGGAGGCTACACCCTTGACTGGGACGCCTATCCCGATTGCGCCAGCAACTACGGGGTCTTCGACATGCTCGGCAACTCGTGGGACTGGACCAGTTCCGTGATCGTGGCCGTCAACGGCGCCGAGGCGGGACAGTCCGTGAACGCCGTCCGCGGCGGCTCCTGGTACGCCACCAAGGCGAGTTGCGCGCTGACCTACCGAGGCGAGGGACGGGCGCCCCGGACCGGGTTCGCGACCGTCGGATTCCGCCTCGTCGCCGTTCGCACCGGCACCCTTTTTACTTTCCGCTGACGCACGGCCAACGGGAAAAATGATATACTTTACCCATGCGGAAAATCGTTCTCGTCTATCTGCTCATGATCGCCCTGCCGGCCGTGCTGGTGGCGCTTGGCGGTTTGCACCTCGTGCGGCGCGAGGTACTCCGCGTGCGCCAAGACGAACAGACGCATGCCGCACAGGCGGGAACGCGCCTCGTGACGCGCGCGCAGAAGGAGCTGCTCGAAACGGCCCGCCGTCTTGTTGCCGAGCTGTCCTCTTCCGACGACCGGCTCGTTCGCAACACCTTTGAATGGACGGACCAGGACGGTCTGGTCCGCCCTCGGCGCGAAACGGCCACGCGCTCCGAACTTGATTTCCTCAACCGCTTCTCGGGATTCCTCACGATGCGCCAGCCCTGGCTCGCGCGGAATGCGCCGGACGAAGGCTGGAAGGCCACCGATCACGGCCCGCACGGCGAACTGCTGTACTGGCGGCGGACGGGGGCGGATCGAGTGGTGGGTTTCGAGCTGCGCATGCAGGAGGTGGCGGACCGTCTTCCGCCCGAGAAGCCGTACGTCGCCGACACGCGGCCCGTCTGGCTCATCGGCGGGTGTCTGGTGGCGTTGCTCGTCCTGTCGCTCGTGGGCGGCGGCGCGGGACTGCTCCTCTTCGCGCGGAACGCCCGGCGCGAATCGCGGCGCAAAACGGAACTCGTCACGCAGGCGGCGCACGAACTTCGCACGCCGCTCGCCAACATTCAGCTCTACGCCGAAATCGTGAAAGAGCGGCGCTATGAGACGGAGAGCGAGCGCGACGAGGCGCTGGACGCCATCACGGACGAGAGCCGTCGTCTCGTAAGAGTCGTCCTCGACAAGGCGCTGTTCGGTGTCCTTGACACGACCGAAAAGGAGGCTGGCCATGCGTGACATCCTCGTGGCGGAAGACAACGCCCTCCTCGCGAAAGGTATCTGCACGGCGCTCAAGTCCGAACGCTACCGCGTGCGCCACGTCGCCGACGGCGCAGCCGCCCTCGCGGCCATCGCCGAGCGGCGGCCCGACATGCTGGTCTTGGACATCATGATGCCGAATACAGACGGGATCACCGTCTGCCGGACGATCCGCCGTACGGATGCCCACCTGCCAATCCTCATGCTGACGGCCCGCGGGCTGGACAGCCAGAAGGTCGAGGGGCTTTCGGCGGGGGCAGACGACTACTTGACCAAGCCGTTCTCCATCGCCGAACTTATCGCACGCATCGCCGCCCTCCTGCGCCGGGCGCTGCTCGCCGCACCGCAGTCCGCCGCCGACACGTTCGCATTCGGCGCGGCGACCGTCGACGCCTCCACCTTGACCGTCACGGCCTCCGACGGCACGTCCCAGCGGCTGCTTCCGCGCGAACTCAGGTTGCTCAAGCTCTTCGCAGAGAATCCCGGCAAGGTGTTCTCGCGCGACGAACTGCTGGATCGCTTCTGGGGCGTTTCCTACTACGGCACCACGCGTACGCTCGACCAGCGGCTGATGCTCCTCCGCAAGAAACTCGGATCCGACGCCGTCCGCATTGAATCCGTCCATGGCGTTGGATACAAATATGTTCCGGCCAGCGGCTCTTAACCCGCGTGCTCTCCGATCGTTGCCTCAAGCGCACGGCCGCGGTTGCCGTAGGAATCGAGCGGCGTCACGCGGACGGTCTCGATGCCCGCGGGCAGCGCATCCGCCGAAACCGTCGCCGTGACGGCTTTCGCGAAGTTCGCGTGGCGCCGGGGGTAGAGTCCGTTGAGCGCGCAGATGCGCACCGCGCGCACGCTCCCGCCGGCGTTGGCGGCGCAGATCTCGTATTCCGCCACCTGCCCGCCGACGGTCGCCGCCGGGAACGTAAGACGGATGGCCGCCTTCTCCTGGGGGTCGATATCGCCGCCGGCCCGCTTATGGCCACGCGTCTTCGCCGTTGTGCGCGTGGCCGTGAGGACCGCGCCGTCCGGGAAGTCCGCCGGCTTTGCGACGCGGGCGAACGACTGAAACGCGCGCGGCTTCGCGGGGAGCTCCACGACCCAGTCTTCGCCCAGCTGCAGCCCGCTGACGAACTCGCGCTTCGCGAACTCGACGCGGTCCTCGTAGACGCTCACGACCTGCCCGACGCGGATGTCCGGACGGTTCGTCTCGACCGACATCATCTTCGGCGAATCGTAGGCGGCGTAGAACGCCTGACGGTCCTCGCGCCGGACGCCGCCCGGCAGGTAGACGTTGCACCGGCCGTTCTCGTAGCCGGCCGTGTACTCGAAGTTCCT
>JAFRSR010000047.1 GCA_017427485.1 Kiritimatiellia bacterium | reverse complement strand
TTCGTTCGCGATCCAGGACGTGCAGCTCGACAGCGACTGGATGGGCTACGACGTGGTGGAGGCCGCGCGCATCGAGAAGAACCCGCGCACGGGACGTCCCGCGCTCCGCACCGAAAACGGCACGGAGCATTACGACATCCTGTCGCTCCCCGCGGCCGAGTACGTGCCGTTCGCCGTGCTCGAAAAGGCGCTTGCCTTCGCGAAGGCGGGCGGCGTGGTCGTGGGCTACGGCAACAAACCGTGCAACACGCCCACGCGAGGCAAGACAGCCGACGACGTGAAGCGCGTGGTCGATGCGATCTTCGCGCAGCCGACGGCGCTTTTCATCGAAGGCGAACCGGACGGCGCGTCGCTCCGGGCCGCGCTTGCGAAAAACTATCCTGGAACAGACCAGCCGCTTGCCGTGCGCGATTTCGACTTCCCCGGCCTTTCGGTGGAGGATGGACGCATGCTTGCCGTCAACCACTACGTGAAGGACGGCGCGGAGACGCTCTTCATCGCGAACCAGGACTTCGCGCGTCGCCGCGATTTGGGGCTTTGCACAAAGTGGTCGGCCGAGGATGCGGAGCTGTGGGATCCGATGCAGGGGACGGTGGAGAAGCCTGTTGTGAAAGGCGGGCTTGTGAGGCTTGCGCTCGAGCCGTCCCAGGCCGTGTTCCTCGTGTGGCCGCGCGGCGAGGTAGGGGCACGCGTCCCGCGTGCCCGCGGACGCGCGGGACGCGCGTCCCTACCGTTGCGCGTTGAAATGCCGGAAGGAGATGTAATCCCTGTTGACGTGAAAGAGACCGTCACGCGGATGGTCGCGGGCGGGACGAACGAGCCAGCCGCCGTCTCCCTGGACTACGCGAAGTGGATCTGGCATCCCGTCAATCCCAAGGCACGGGGCAAGGTGACGTTCCGCGCCAAGATCGACGCGGCGGCGGGACAGCAGGCGACGATCTCGTTCTCCTGCGACAACGCGGCTGTCGTGCGCGTGAACGGAAAGCAGGTTGCGGAACAGAAGGCGGGCGAAGCGCCTGGCTACAGCGGATGGCGTTCGCCCACGACCGCGACGTTCGCGTTGAAGGCGGGAGCCAACGACATCGAGGTGCTGGCGGAGAATGCGATACCCGGCCTCGCCGGATTCGTGGCGTCCGTCAAATGGCCGAGCGGACTTCTCCTTACGGACGGACAGGCCTGGAACGTCTCGCGCAAAGGGGAGGCGCCCGTCAAGCCGCTTGAGATCTGCCGCTACGGACAAGGCGCGTGGAAGCGGCTCGGTCCTGCGGGGCGCGTCACGCGCAGCCCGTTCGAGGAGAGCGTGGCGACGGCGTGCGCGTTCACGTTGCCGCCGCTCAAGCCGGGCGCGCGCGTGTTCTTCGTCTGCGACGGCACGGAGGGCGAGAGCTCCGCCGCCGTGACGGTAAACGGCGCGTACGCGGGCGGCTTTATCGGCGCGCCGTACCGGCTTGATGTGACGCGGGCGGTCAAAGAGGGCACGAACACGTTGGAGACGAAGCCGTTCCGTCTGAAGAACCCGCGCATCGTCATTGTGTCTACGGTGCCGACGGTCCTGCACGTGGACGCGGAGCGGGGCGATGACGCCGGCGACGCGCCGCCGCCGTCGGGTCCGCCGACCCGCGCAAGGTACAGGACCTTCCGCAGTTCCGTGCCGCGTTTCCGTCCTTCCCGCGCATCCCCGTGGAGAAGATCGGACCCGATTTGATAAACTAATGGCGCACAGCCAAGAAAACGGAGAGTTGAGCGGCATGAAGATGAGCAGGCGTGGTTTCATGAACGGCGCGGCGGCGGCAGGAACGGCGTTGGCCTTTCCTGTCATCGTCCCGGCGCGGGTACTGGGCAAGGACGCACCGAGCAACACGCTCAGCATCGCGCAGATCGGATGCGGCCGCATCGGCCGCACGATGGACGTGCCGGGATTCATGCGCGCGAACGGCGCGCGGATCGTCGCCGCGTGCGATCTCGACTCGCGCCGTCTGGAGGGCATGCGCCAGGCCGTGGCCCGCCATTACAAGACCTCCGTCGACTCCATCGTCGGCGCATGCGACTTCCACAACCTCATCTCGCGCTCGGACATCGACATCGTGTCGATCTCCACTCCCGACCACTGGCATGCGCAGATCGCGATCGAGGCGGCGTTCGCCGGCAAACACGTGTACATGCAGAAGCCCGCGTCGCTCACGATCCGCGAAGGGCGTCTTTTCGCAAACGCGATCGCCGAGACGGGGTGCACGTTCCTGCTCGGTTCGCAGCAGCGTTCGTGGGAGCAGTTCCAGAAGGCATGCGCGTTCGTGCGCGAGGGACGCCTCGGGAAAGTCACGTCCATCGAGGTGGGGTTGCCCGGCGACCCCGGCGGCGGATCGACGAAGGAGATGCCCGTGCCGGAGGGTCTGGACTACGACTTCTGGCTCGGCTCCACGCCGAAGGTGTTCTACACGGAGGACCGTGTCCACAGCCAGAATGCCGACCTCAGGAAGGCGGTCAACTCGCGTCCGGGCTGGCTCCGTTGCGAGCAGTTCGGCGCAGGGATGATCACGGGCTGGGGCTCGCACCACCTCGACATCGTCCACTGGGGCATGGGCTGGGAGAAGATCGGTCCGAAGTCCATCGAGGGCAAGGGCGTGTTCCACACAGGCGGGCTCTGGGACGTGCACGGCGACTACGACATCACGCTCACGTATCCCGACGGAACGCCGGTGCGCGTGTGGGACAAGTTCCCGAACGGCGTGCGCTTCATCGGCGAGAAGGGGTGGATGTTCGTGAGCCGCGGCGCGGCTAAGGCGACGGCGAGCGATCCGGCGATGGCCGGCCGTCCGCTCAAGGCGCTTGACGCGAGCGACCCCACGCTGATCGCGGGCAGGCCGTCGGTCGTCCTCTACCCGAATCCCGCCACGAAACCCGGGCACCACCACCAGAACCTGATCGATTCAATCAAGGCGAACGTGCCGAGCGAGGTTCCCGCCGAGACGGCTCACCGCTCGTGCAGCGCGTGCCTCCTCTCGTGGATCGGCATGAAGCTGGGGCGCAGGCTTGAGTGGGACTGGCAGAAGGAGCGTTTCGTGAACGACGCCGAGGCGAACGCGATGCTGGCGCGCGCGGAGCGCGCCCCCTACGGCGCCCGCCGCGCCTACGAGAGGTTGAGCAAGAAGGTCGGCGCCTAGTGGACAGGAGGAAGTTGAAATGAAAAGACTGCTGCTTGCGGCGATTGCCGCGATTCTGTCGGAAGGGCCGCACCTCGCCGCGGGCGCGCAGGAGCGCGTCCCTCCCGTGCGGTCGGTGGAGCGGTCGGTGCCGCAGGGCGTTCCGGCGCTGATGAAGACGTTCGGCGGCGCGGACGTGAAGACGCGCGCCGACTGGGAGGACGTGCGCGCGCCGGAACTGCTGGAGAGGTTCAAGTCCGAGGCGTACGGCAGGCGTCCCGCCGCCGCCGACGAGCGCGCGCGCGTGTCGTTCGAGACGTACGGCACGTGCGAGGCGTTCGGCGGCAAGGCGATCTGCAAGCACGTGCGCGTGAAGTACGACGGGCCGAACGGGAAGCACGCCTTCCCCATTACGGCGTATGTCCCGAAGACGGCGCGCCCCGCGCCCGCGTTCGTCTACATCGCCATTGACTTCCACACGAAATACGACGCGGACGGCGCCGTGGCGACGAGCGAATACTGGCCCGTCGAGCAGTTGATCGACCGCGGCTACGCGACGGCCGCCTTCAGCGTGATCGCGGTCGCGGCGGACAAGTCGGACGCCGGATTCTCGCAGGGCGTCTTCCCCGCCGTGCAGCCCGAGGGCGCGCGCGGTCCGGATTCGTGGGCCACGATCTCCGCGTGGGCGTGGGGCGCGAGCCGCGTGATGGACTGGATCGAGACGGAGCCGCGCATCGACGCGCGGCATGTCGGCGTCGTGGGCCATTCGCGCGGCGGCAAGACCGCGCTCTGGACGGGCGTGACCGACAAACGCTTCGCGATGGCCTGCTCCAACGAGTCCGGATGCGGCGGCGCGAAGCTCAACCACGTCGACCTACCCAAGTCCGAGAGCATCGACGTGATTTCCGGCCCCCGGCGCTTCCACTACTGGTTCTGCCGCAATTTCCGCAAGTACGCGGGCCGGGAGATGTCGATGGACTTCGACCAGCACGAGCTGATCGCGCTGATCGCCCCGCGCCTCGTGTGCGTCGGATCCGCGACGGAAGACGAATGGGCGGGTCCGCTGGGCGAGTGGTGGAGCGCGAAGCTGGCTTCGCCCGCATGGGAGCTGTACGGCAAGAAGGGTCTTGTGGCCGACGCGTGGCCCGCCCCCGAGACGCCGCAGCAGGCGGGATGCGTCTCGTACCACCTGCGCACGGGCAAGCATTTCCTCACGCCCTACGACTGGGGCCGGTACATGGACTTTGCCGACCGCCACGGTTGGCATGCCGCAGAAGTGGCGAAATAATTAGGAGCAATCGAGACATGAGCGCAACTAGAAGAGCATTTGCGTTGTGGTGTATTGTTGCAACATCAGTAGCATTCGGCGGGATGCCGATCAATCCTAAGCTGCCGATGTCGTTTGGCGTCAATTCAAAGGGAGGCAACCGCTTCGCCGGCGAGTTCAAAAACATTGGACTCTCCTTCGGCGGAAAGACGTACCACGCCGGTCCCGCGAAGGTCGGCGAACGGGTGAAGCCGTTCCCGGCGGTGGCCGATGCCGAGAAGGGAATGCGCTTCACATGCCGCTTCGTCACGAAGAACGCCGCTGTCGCCCAGCGCCTTCTCGACAACGTGACGCCGGGCAGGGGCGACGGCTTCCTCGTCGACGTCTATCAGGGAAGGTTCCGCGCCGTGATCGGCGGCATCTGCTCGTGGAGCCACCCGGTGCCGATCCAGACGGGGCGTGAGACGCTCGTGGAGATCAACGTTTCCGCAGACGACTCGGTGACGATGTCCGTGGACGGCGATACGCGCAAGGTTCCGTCTGGCGGTGGATTCGTGCCGACATGGCAGAGCGTGAACCGCGTGGAGAACAAGGCGCCGCATCCGGACGCCATGTGGAAGATCCGCTTCCGCGAACCGGGGGAATGGAGCCTGAAGGGTTGGCAGAGCCGGTCGCTCTCGTTCGGCAACGGTTATTTCGGGGTGTCCGAGTTCGGCGGAGTCGATGTCGAGCGCCTGCAGCTCACCGAGCCGACCTTCCACACGCAGCAGAGGCACGCCAGAAGCGGATATAAGCAGGGCAACCTGACGGACGCCGCCGACCTGTTCGTGGAGTTCGGGCACAAGGACGCCGCGGATTACGTGCGCGAGATGGATCTCGAGGATGCGCGCGTGACGGTGAAGTACAAGGCGGGCGGCGTTGACTACGCGCGCGAATACTTCGCGTCCTATCCTGACAAGGTGGGTGCGATGCGCTTGACGGCGTCGAAGAAGGGCGCGCTCTCCTTCACGCTCCGCGCACAAGTTCCGTTCCTCGATGCGAAGCCGCCGATGGACAGAACGGGAAAGGTGGAAGCGACGGGAAATGAAATCGCCCTCTCCGCGAAGAGCGGGGCGTACGGCGTGAAGCTCGCCGGACGGTTCAAGGTGTTGACCGACGGAACGGTTGAACGGCGTGACGGTGGCGCCCTCGCCGTCGCAAACGCCACCGAGGCGACGGTCATCTACACGCTTGCCACCAACTACCGTTTCGTTCCGGAGATGTTCGAGGCGTCGAAGGGACAGGGATCGGAATCGGACAAGGACTATGACCGGACGCCGCATTTCGGCCCCGACCCGTCCACCGAGGCCGAGCGTCGCGTCGCTGCGGCGTCCGCGCTTGGTTACGCCGCATTGAAGAAACGCCACCTCGCCGACTTCCGCGGCCTCGTCGGGCGCAGCTCCATCGACGTCGAGTTCGACGCGGCGGACATGGAACTTTCTACGCCCGAGTTGCGCAAGATCGCCGGAAACAGCGTGTACCTCCAGTTGCTCTACTGGCGGTTCGGAAAGTTCCTCCTTGCCTCGTCGTCGCGTCCAGGGACGCTTCCCGGTTCGCTTCAGGGTTGCTGGGCGGGTCCGGTTCGCATGACTGCGTGGGGTTCTGGGTTCTGGCACAACATTAACGTGCAGATGGACTACTGGGGCGCGTTTTCGTGCAACATGGCGGAGTGCATGGAGGCGTATGCCGCGTTCAACGCGGCGTTCCGTCCGACGACGCGCGCCGCCGCCGAGGGGTATCTCCGCCGGGTGAATCCCGAAGGATTGAAGGTGCCGCTCACGGACGACTTCTGGAGCGTCGGGACGGCCGCGTGGCCGTATCAGGTGAGTGGCGCGCCAGGCGGGCATTCAGGCCCCGGAACGGGCGGCTTCACCACGGCGCTCTACATCGACTGGTATGACTTCACGCAGAACCGCGACGTCCTTGAGAAGCAGTGCTGGCCCGTGCTGCGCGGCATGGCGGACTTCCTCACGCGCTGCGTCGTCGAGACGAACGGACTTTACCTCTCCAAGTTCTCCGCCTCGCCGGAGCAGCGTAGCAGGAAGAGCGGTGGCTACTACAAAACCGTCGGTTGCGCGTTCGACCAGCAAATGATCCTCCTCAACAACGCCGCGTTCGTGCGCTTCGCGAAGCTGCTCGGACGCGAGGACGACCCCGTGATGATGCGGTGCAAGGAACAGCTCGCGAAGTACGATCCCGTGCAGGTGGGCGAGAGCGGGCAGATCAAGGAATACCGCGAGGAGCGTTTCTACGGCGACTTCGTGTGCAAGAAGCACCATCGCCACATCTCGCACCTCGTGGGACTCTACCCCGGCGCGATCATGAACCGCACCACGCCGGACTGGCTCAAGGCCGCGAGCCGCACGCTTGATTTGCGCGGCGAGGTGACGGAGGCGTGGGCGCTCCTCCACCGCATGTGCTGCCGCGCCCGCACGGGCGAGGGCGACGCGGCGGTGCGGCTCTTCGGCAACCTCATGGAGGTGAAGACGGCGGACACGCTCTGGTCGGTTGCGCACGGCGTCCACATCATCGACGCGAACTACGCGGGCGCGGCGGCGTTCGCGGAGCTGGTGCTCCAGAGCCACGAGCTGGACGAGAAGGGCAACTTCGTCATCGACCTCCTGCCGGCGTTGCCGTCCTCGTGGACGAAGCACGGCTCCTTCCGCGGCCTCTGCGCGCGCGGCGGCTGGGAAGTCGATTGCGAATGGCGCGACGGAAAGCCCGTCAAGGTGGCGCTCCGACCGGGCCCAGGCGCGGGCCCGAAGCCGCTTGTGCGCTTCATGGGGAAACGGTTTGACAGCTAATTCACGACAGAGAGGTACAATCATGAGAATGGGATTCGTTGCCGCGGCGATGGCCGCGATCTTGGCGGGAGGGCCGCACCTCGCCGCGGGCGCGCAGGAGCGCGTTCCTCCCGCGGACGGGCCGGTGGACGTGCTCGTGTACACGCGCTGGCAGTACGTGAAGAACCAGAAGACCGGCGAGGTGGTCGCCAAGGGCGCCTACCACCACGCCTCGACCGAGCAGGGCGCGGAGGAGGTGCGGCGGTACTTCACGGCGAACGGCCTGAAGTGCCTCGTCACGGACGATCCGGCGTTCTTCACGTCGGGGGCGATGAAGTCGCTCAAGCTCGTCTTGCTCTGCAACTGCAACCACGAGCTGTTCGCGACGGACGCCCAGCGCGAGGCGTTCTACTCGTTCGTGCAGGGCGGCGGCGGGGTGCTGGCTGTCCATTCGTCGAGCGCGTGCGAGCGCGGCTCGAAGCGGTTCCGGGATTTCCTCGGCGGTTCGTTCGAGCGCCACTACGGGAAGCACCAGGCGGTGCCGTTCCGCCATGCCGACAGGTCGCACCCCGCGATCGCGTGTCTGCCGAAGGGTTACGTGTGGGCGGACGACGAGATCTACCTCAACCATCCCGACGAGGAGCACGTGCGTCCGCTGCTCGTCCTCGACTGGAACGACGTGCTGGAGGAGAGCCGCAAGACCGACAAGTGGGGTTGCCCGAAGATCGGCGGACACGTCCTCGAATGGTGCAAGACGTACGGCAAGGGCCGCATCTACTACACCGCGCTGGGGCACAACGAGAAGGACTGGGGCAAGATGGAATGGCAGCTGCACCTCCTCGAGGCGGCGAAGTGGGCGATGGGCGGGAGGCCGGACAAGGTTGACGCGAAGCCCGTCGGCGCGACCGTGCGCAAGACCATCGAAGGCGTCGAGTGCGTGAAGGACGGCAAGACGGTCTGGAAGTTCAATGTCGCGAACCGCGAGAACAAGCCGTTCGTGCATCCGCTGTGCCTGCCGGACGGACGCTGCTTCACGGACGCGCGCCCAGCGGACCATCCGTGGCACCTCGGCCTCTGGTTCTGCTGGAAGTACATCAACGGCCTCAACTACTGGGAGCCGCGCAAGCCGGCCGGCGGCAACCTCTTCCCGGACGGCATGACGGTGGTGAAGGACTTCAAGATCGCGCCGAAGGGTGGCGCGTGCGACGTGAAGCTCTCGATGTGGTACGGTCCGCGCGCCGAGCCGGGAAAGGTGCTGCTTGAGGAGGAGCGCACGGTCAAGTTCTCGGAACCCGACGCGAAGGGCTGCTACAAGATCCGCTCCACGCATGTCTTTACGGCGCGGGACAACGTGACGCTCGACTGCCGCCGCCCGGTCGGCTACGGCGGTTTCTCGCTTCGCATGGCGATGTTCATGCGCGAGTTCAAGATGTCGGGCGTAGGCGGTGAACCTGACCAGACGAAGAACGTGGGCGGCTCGAAGGAACTGACGGCCGTCCGCTACGTCGATCCGAAAACCGGGCACGGCGTAGAGATGAAGGCGCTTGCGCCGCTTGAGACGGAGCGAATCTACACGTGGGCAGACCACCGCTACGTCAACCCGGTGCCGATCTACGACAAGCCGCTTGAGCTCGCCCCCGGCGAAAAGTTCACGCTCGACTACGAGGTGACGGTGTTCTGATGAAGGCTGGCTGGAGATGGTTCGGGCCGTCTGACGCGATTTCCCTCCGGGAAATCCGCCAGGCGGGCGTGACGGACGTGGTGACGTCGCTCTACAACCGCAAGCCCGGCGACGTGTGGCCGCTCCGCGAGATCGAAGCTTGCGCCAAGGCTGTGCGCCGGGCGGGCATGACGTGGAGCGTGGTGGAGTCCGTGCCTGTGCACGAGGACGTCAAGAAACGCACGGGCGACTTCCGCCGCTACATCGAGAACTACAAGCGGAACCTCCGCAGTCTCGCGAAGTACGGCGTGAAGACGGTGTGCTACAACTTCATGCCGGTGCACGACTGGGCGCGGACGGACCTCCACGTGGTCCTGCCGGACGGTTCCGTCACGCTTGCCTACGACCAGTACGAGGTCTGCGCGTTTGAGATGTTCGTGCTGAAGCGTCCAGGGCTGGAGAGGGACTACGACGCCACCACCCGCGCGCGGGCGAAGAGGGCGTGGGCGAAGGCTTCCGCGAAAGACCGCAATCGCATCGCGCACGCGCTTCTGCTCGGCCTGCCCGGCACGACGGACGACGCCACGCCCGAGGGTCTGCGCCGCGAGCTCGCCGCCTACGCCGGCCTCGGCGGGCGTCAGCTCAAGCAGCACCTCTACGACTTCCTCAACGAGATTACGCCCGTCTTGGAGGAGACGGGCATCGACATGGCGATTCATCCGGACGATCCGCCGTTTCCGATCTTCGGACTGCCGCGCATCCTTTCCTCGGCGGCGGACATCCGCGCAATGGTGCGGGCGTGTCCGTCGCGGCACGTGGGCGTGACGCTCTGCACGGGATCGCTCGGTGCGAACCTGAAGAACGACGCCGTGAAGATCTTCCGCGAGTTCCACGACCGCATCCACTTCTGCCATTTCCGCAACCTGATCCATTCCGAGCCAGGGGTGTTCCGCGAAAGCGACTCGCATCTCTTCGGGAATACGAACATGCCCGCGCTGATGCTTGAACTCCTGAAGGAGGAGCGGCGCCGCGGGAAGGAAATCGTGATGCGTCCCGACCACGGGCGGATGCTTGACATCGACAAGGACCGCACGTGCTACTACGGCTATTCGTACGGCGGGCGGCTGATCGGACTGTCCGAGCTGCGCGGCCTCGAGGCGGGAATTAAGTATGGTCTGGCGGTTGCGGGGCGCGCGAAAACATGATAAACTTGCAGCGTTTTTGAGAAGTGCCGTCCGTCAACAGCCGGCAAACAACTTAGCAACACGAACAAAGAAGGAATGAACATGTACGACAAACTGTGTGTAAACGCCCGTTCGATGCCGTTCTGGTGCGTCGGCAACCCCCTCGCCGATCCGTTCGGCGGTCCCGTGCAGCCGAAGCTCGACTCGCTTGAAGTCGCGCAGATCATCGCGGACGCCAAGACGGAAGGGCTCATCGAGATGACGAGCTACCACGACGACGACCTCGTGCCGTGGGACCCGGAGCATCCCGAAGACGACCTCGATCCGAAGTCCGCCGCCTACGCAAAGCTCGTTGCGATCCGCAAGATCCTCCGCAAGGCGGGCGTGAAGGTGAACGCCTCGATCTGCTCGCTCCACGGACATCCGATGTTCAGGCAGGGCGGCCTCTGCAACCCCGACCCGAAGATCCGCGCGCTCGCGGCGAAGAAGGTTGAGCGCACGCTCCGCATCGGCACGTTCCTCGGCGCGAAGCACTACGTCTACTGGGTGGCGCGCGACGGGTTCGAGAGCTATCCCGGATGCGACTTTAAGCGCTGCTACGACTGGCTCGCCGAAGGGTTGAACCACGTGACGGACTACATTGAGAAAAAGGGCCTCAAGAACTACATTGGCGGCACCGTGGAGCCGAAGCCGAACGAGCCGCGCGGGGCGATGTTCCTGCCGACGAGCGGACACTCCGTGGGCTTCATCATGACGCGCCTCAAGAAGCCCGACTTCTGGGGTGTCAATCCCGAGCTGCTCCAGCACGAGGGCATGTGCCTCATCAATTCGGTGCTGACGGTCTCCTACCTGATCGCCTGCAAGAAGCTGAAGTTCCTGCATTTCGGCTCGCAGATGAAGGGACAGTTCGACGACGACTTCCCGCCGCTCGTGGGGCCCGAGGGCCTGAAGGAGACGGTGTGGATGTTCCGCACGCTCGCAGACTGCGGCTGGAAGGGCATCATCGAGTTCGATTGCCACATGCTCCGCTGCGACGGCGGCCGCACGAAGGAAGAGGCGATCGACCGCATGCGCCGCTTCATCCGTCAGAGCTCCGAGGCAGTGGATGTGTGCGTGGAGCTCGCCTCGCGCATCAAGCCCGCGAAGAAGGGCCTCACGCAGGGCGAGGCGGACCTCGCCGCCATCCGCCAGATGTGCAAGGTCTGATTCTTCCGAGAGACCTGCAAATGCGATTCCTCAGAAGAACCGTGCTGTCCGCCGCCGCGCTTACGCTGGCGGCGGCAGCAGGCGCGGCCCTCCCGACTGGGACAACGGGCGTCTCGCCCGTTGCGGCCGAGAAGAAGAAAGTCCTGGTGTTCAGCCGCATCGAGGGCTTCAACCACAAGGCGTCCGTCGCGGCGTGCAAGGAGATGATGGCGGCGGAGGCGGAGAAGGGCGCGTTCGCCGTCGACTTCTCCGACGACTACGCCGCGCTCGAGATCGGCAATCTCGTCAAGTACGCCGCGCTCGTCCTGAACAACACGACGCACCTGAAGACGAAGGACCATCCGTCCGTCGCCCCCTCGATCTGCTCCTACGTGCGCTGGGGCGGCGGCCTCTGCGTGATCCACGCGGGCGCGGACAACTTCTACGACGCGCCCGACTGCGCCCACCTCGTGGGCGGCCGGTTCGACGGCCACCCATGGGGATCGGGCGGAACGTGGGCGTTCAAGGTGGAGGACCGCGACAGCCCGATCACCGCGCCGTTCAAGGGTTTTGCCGACGGCAAATTCAAGCGCGGCGACGAGATCTACCAGCAGGCCTCGCCGTTCTACGACCGCTCGAAGTTGCATGTCCTCATCTCGCTCGACCTCTCCGACCCCGTCACCGCCGGCGTCAAGGGGCAGAAGCGCGCGGACAAGGATTTTGCCGTCTCGTGGATTCGCCGTTACGGCAACGGGCGCGTGTTCTACACCTCATTCGCGCATGATCGCCGCGCGTGGGACGCGGAGGACACGCGCGCGCACATCTTCGCAGGGCTTGCCTACGCGATGGGATCGCTTAAGGCGGATGATGCGCCTCGTGCGGTCGCGCTAAAGCGCGACCCTCCCAAGTTGGCGGAACTTGCGGCGGTGGTCTTGGATCGATCGGTTGTTGGTTCGGACTGGCGGAAGCGCCAGGAACAGGAGTTTCTGCTCGGGGCGGCGCTTGCGCGCGATGCCGAGGAAAAGGGTGCGAAGTCAGTCGCCGTGACGGCGCGGAAGATTTTCGCGCGGCGCGACCTCACGGAGATGCTTCGCGCGAACGCGGCGCGCGTCCTGCTCGCCGCCGACGCGTCGGTTCTCGCGGACGTGTTGGTCGACCCGTCGGAGAAGGTGCGTCAAGCCGCGTTCGGACGCGGGCTGGCGATTCCGTCCGAGGCGTTCGTGAAAGTGATGGAAAGTCGTCCATCTAAGATTAAATGCGCGATTCTCGCTCGGCTTGCGCAAGACGGCGCGAAACAGTACGCGAAAACCGTGGCTGCGCTTGCGGGCGATTCGGATGAAGATGTCGCCGTAGCCGCGTGTGCCGCGTTGGGGCGTTTGGGGTGTGCCGCCGATGTGGATGTGCTGAACGAGGCGCGCAAACGCGGCGGAGCCGCGGGCAAGGCAGCGGAAGCGGCATTGGAGGAACTGTCGGGCGCGGGCGAGAGGATCTTCGCCCTCGCGGCGAACGATTCGGGGTTACTCACCATTGTCGGGAAGCGCGCGGAGCTGAAGTTCCTGCCGAAGTGGAAGGCGTTCATCGCGTCGCCGGACGCGAAGGAGCGTAAGACTGCGTGGAAGGCGTTCGGGGCGATGGCGTCCCCCGCGACCGAGGCGGAGATCAAGACCTGGTTCCGTGCCATCAAGGACGAAGAGGCGGGCGCCGCCGGCACCGTGTTTTGGAACCACGTGGTCAAGCCGCTCGACGCGAAGGACAGGGAGAAAGCCATTATCGACGCCTGGCGCGCGGGTTCGCCGGCCGCGCGCAAGAAGGCGCAGGAACTCCTTTCGCGGGACAGGGGACTGGACGCGCTCGATACGTGGGAGCGGCTGGCTGTGGACGCGAAGTTTGGCGCGGACGCCAAGAAAGTGTATTGTGAGATCGCGCGCGAGGCGCTGGCAGGGGGTACGATGGAGAAGGTGCCCGCGAAGACCCAGTGGAAATGCGCGGCATCGCGCTCCAACGGCGGCGACAAGCCGGAACGGGCATGCGACGGGAAGCCTGAGACCCGTTGGAGCACAGGCTTTCGCTCGAAGGGCGTCTGGTTCACGCTCGATCTCGGCAGCCGCGTGTTCATCGACACGGTGACGCTTGACACCACGAAATCTCCGCATGATACCCCGGCGTGGTGCGACGTGTTCGTCTCCTTTGACGGTGAAACCTGGAAGGGTCCCGTGGCGACGTGCGACGACAAGACGGCGAAGACGACGCTGTTCCGTCTTGGCTGCGCGGCCCGGCACGTGAAATTCCTCCAGAAGGAAGAGCGCCCCTCGAACTACTGGTCCATCCACGAGATCGACGTGAAGGCGGGCGTGGACAAGGAGCGTGTTGAGAAGATCCGGAAGACGGCGGCCGCGTTTGGCCTGAAGGAGGCGAAGTGA
>JAFRSR010000389.1 GCA_017427485.1 Kiritimatiellia bacterium | reverse complement strand
GCGACCCGCGCGTGGCGCATTATACCAAAACATCCCCGATTGTTGAACGCGGAAGTTATCTGGACAACTTTGTTACGCCATGTCCTTCCAAACCCAAGATTAATCTGCTAGAATATCTGCACAGGTTCGCCCGACGAGTCCGCCTGTTGAACAACCGAAAGAAATATTCGAATGAAACTGAAAAGATTCCTCTGATGCAAGGAGCAAACGCCATGATTCACCGCTTTCTCGTCTTTCTCTCCGTCCTCTGTGCAGGCCTGGCCTTGCCCGGCACAACAACCGACGACTTCACGGTCCACTGCACGGTTGACATCTCCGGCGTGGCGGCCGACGAGCCCCTCTACGAGGTCGGTCCCTTGCGCCTGGCATTCCGCATGGCGGGACGAACCGAAGAACTTGAGAGGTACGACCGTTTTCTCGACAACTACCTCAACTTTCCCCTGCCGGACGGATCGTGTCCGGTCATCGAGGCGACAATGTACGGCCTGCGCGTGGGAATCCCGCTCGGCTTCCTGAAACGGCGGGATGGCGTCCACGACGTGCGGCTCTTCTGCGCGAAAAGCCACCTCACGATCGAGGTCGAGGGGCATTTCGACGACGACATGTTCCGCCTGCCGACGGTCAAGGCGGACCTCTCCGCCCCAAAGGCGCTCTCCAGCCGGGTAAAGTCCGCCGAGGTCGCCGTCCTCGCCGGCGCGCCGGGCGGCGTCAACTTCTCGCGCCCCGTGGACAAGTCCATCCAGTACTGGACGCCGTCGGACCATAACGCCTGGGTGGGCGACGTCTCCCCCGGCGTACATCAAGGACGGCTGCACGTGTTCTACCTGTTCGACAGGCGGCACCACAGGTCGAAGCAGGGAGCGGGCGGACACTACTACGCGCACCTTTCGTCGGATGACCTCGTCCATTGGACGGAACATCCCGTCGCCGTGCCGATCGAAGGATGGTGGGAAACTCTCGGTACCGGCACGCCGTTCGTCAAGGACGGCAAGCTGTGCCTTTCCTACGGACTCCACACGAGCCGCATCACGAAGGACCCGATCTATCCGATCGGCGGCACGTACGCCGAGTCGGAGGACGGCATCCATTTCGTCAAGTCGGGGAAGATCATCACCGGCGCGCAGAATCCCAGCATCTACAACATCCCCGGCGGCGGATTTGAGCTTGTCACCAGCTACGGCGGGAAGAAAGGCATCTTCCGTTCCGACGACCTCGTGAACTGGAGAATCTACGACGACAACCTGCCGTTCCGCGGCGACTGTCCGTCGCTCTTCGACTGGCACGGTCACCGCTATCTCCTCCAGGGCTTCAAGAACATGGCGTATTCGCCCGACGGCAAGCCGGGGTCCTTCATCGACTGGACGCACGAGCCGGACATCGCCTACGACGGGCTGGGCGTTCCGATGGTCGTGCCGTGGAAAGGCGACAGGAGGCTCTACATCGGCTGGATGCGGCACCTCGCGGGCTGGGGCGGATGGCTCGTGTTCCGCGAACTCGTCTTCTACCCCGACGGGCACCTCGGTCTCAAGTGGGTGCCCGAGATCAAGCCGCCCGTCGCGCCCGTTACCTATCGCGCGGGCGCGGGCGAAAAACTCGTGCGCAAGTTCGTTGCGGAAGGCGGCAGGCCGGCCCTCGTTCTGACCGTCGATCCGGCCAAGCGCGAGGCGTCGTTCGCAGACGACGTACCGAACCCGAAATTTGGTCCGGCATGCAGCTCGGAAAACTTCAAGATCGGCGGACTCCGCTGCGTGGGCGGCGCGTACGAGGTGAAGCTCGTCGCCTGGTACGATTCCAAGGCAGACGCCACCATCTTCGACGCGGAAATCGGCGGCGCGCGCACGATGATCTGCCGCCGGGCGGGCAAGTTCAAGGAGGCAAGCGGAAAATGACAAAGGCGAAAATCTGGTTCCTGGCGATCACCGCCGCGCTGGGCGGTTTTCTCTTCGGGTTCGACACGATCGTCATCAACGGCGCGGAACAGGACATCCAGAAACTCTGGAACCTCTCCGGGCAGATGCACGGCTGGGTGGTGAGCGCGGCCTTGTGGGGCACCGTGCTCGGCTCCATCGCGGGCGGCAAGGTGAGCGACCGGTTCGGGCGCAAGAACACCCTCTTCGGCGTCGGCATCCTGTTCTTCGTCTCCGCCGTGTGGAGCGCATTCGCCTCCGGTCCGTGGTCGATGATCGCGGCCCGTTTCATCGGCGGACTCGGCGTGGGCGTCTCGACCATCGCCGCGCCCGTGTACATCGCGGAGATATCCCCCGCCGAATCGCGCGGCAAGCTCACCGCGCTCTTCCAGTTCAACATCGTGCTCGGAGTCGTTGTGTCGCTCGCCTCCAACCTCGCGCTGAAAGACGGCGGGGAGAACGCCTGGCGCTGGATGCTCGGCGTCGAGGCGTTCCCGGCGCTCGTGTTCACCGCGCTGTGTCCCTTCCTCGTGGAATCGCCGCGCTGGCTCGCCTCACGCGGCAAGGACGCCGCGGAAGAATCCTCCGCCCCCTTCTTCTGCCGCGCCAACCTGCGCCCGATCCTGCTCGCGTTCTGCGTGGCGTTCTTCAACCAGCTGAGCGGCTGCAACGCCGTGAACTATTTCGCGCCGCGCATCTTCAACCTCGCGGGGTTCGAGCGCAACGCGCAGTTCCTCGCCACGTTCGGGCTCGGCCTGCTCAACTTCGCCTCCACCTTCGCGGGCGTGTGGCTCATCGACCGGCTCGGACGCAAGACGCTGCTCCTGGTCGGCGGCGCGGGCTACGTCGTGTCGCTCGCGATGGCGAGCGTCTGCTTCGCCGTCGGCAACGGCACGCTGGCCGCCGCCTCGATCTTCCTCTTCATGGCTGCGCACGCCGTGGGACAGGGCACCGTCATCTGGGTGCTGATCGCGGAGGTGTTCCCGCAGCGGTTCCGCGCGCAGGGACAGGCCCTCGGCAGCTTCACGCACTGGTTCTTCGCCGCGCTCGTGGCGCTCACCTTCCCGATGGCGGCCGAGAGCGTCCCGCCGTGGGCGATCTTCGGATTCTTCGGCGTGATGATGGTGTTCCACTTCCTGTGGGCGCTGTTCGTCGTCCCCGAAACCAAGGGACGCCCCCTTGAGGACATTCAGGTTTGATTTGAACATGACGCTTGGAATCGACATCGGCACGACTTCCGTATCGGGCGTGGCAGTGGACGACGACGGCGCCGTCGCCGCCACCGTCACCCAGGCCCATGCGGCCGACATTCCCGGCCTCCCGCCCGGCGTCCACGCACAGGATCCGGCACGCCTCATGTCCGCCGTGGATCACGTGATTGCGGCGCTGGAGGCGCAGGCCGGCGCGGCGGACCGCATCGGCTGGACGGGCCAGATGCACGGCGTCGTCGGCGTGGACCGCGACCTTTGTCCCGTGACGCCCTTCGTCACCTGGCGCGACGCGCGCCGCTTCGGCGGACGCGTGATGGCTGGCTGGGCCGCCGAAAAACGGCCGATCGCAGCCTGCCTGCCGATCTGCGGGCTGGCCTTTGCCCGCCGCACGGGGCGGCGCGTGATCGATTCCACCTTCCTCCATTCATGGCATTTGGAGGAGGTTGAAGGGAAAGTGCCGCAGTCATGGTTGCCGACGTTGGACGAAACGTCCATGCTCGGCGACAACCAGGCCGGCGTGTACGCGGCGCGTGCGCTCTTTCCGGGGTGCGCGGTGGTCAACCTTGGTACGAGCGGGCAGTTGAGCGTGGTGGAGGACGCCCCCTTCCGCCCGTGGCACGAGGGCGCCCTCGAACGCCGCCCATATCCCGACGGCAAGACGCTTCTCTGCCACATCTCGCTTGTCGGTGGCCGGGCGTTTGCGGATCTGCGCGACGAACTGCGCCTCAGCTGGGACGAGATGAACGCCCGCGCGGAAACTGACGAGCGCATCGCGCGCTGCATCCGAAGGATCGTCGATGACCTCGCCGACGGAATCGATTTGGGCGGAGCGGCTACGCTCGTTGGCGTCGGCAACGCCCTGACGCGCAATTCCGCCCTCCGCCGTGCCGCCGAACGTCGTTTCGGCATCCCGTGCGCCATCCCCGCCGTTTCCGAGATGGCGGCCTACGGCGCCGCCATTGCCAGCCGCCGGAAATCCGCCATGATGGCCCTGAACCGCTCTTCGGGATCGCTCTCCGTCTGAACGAATCCCAGAACGGCGTCTTCGACATCCGCGTTCTGCACGTATCTGGAAAACTTTTCCGCAATCCCCTCGCGGACGATCGGCTCGGCCATGATTTCATCGACGACGCTCCGACGACCGTTGAAAAGACAAATCACGTCCTCGAAGTCCGTGCTCATGATGAAGTCGCCCTCCCCTCGGTCCTCAAACGCCTCCAGCTTGAGCGCAACGAAGAACGGGGCCGTGACGACTTTGACCGGATGCCCTTCGATCTCCATCGTCCGCGCCGCAAGCAACGCCTGCTCAAACCATTCCGACCGCCATCCGAGCACCTCTTCGCGCACCGGCAGGACGTCCACGACGACGCCATCCGCGATCCAACGGCAGATCGGCGCGTCTTCGCTGGTGTCGTGACGGAATCCGCGCGCTTCAAGCTCGCGTTCCTCCTTGTGGAATTCGTTTCGCGAACGGACGCCCACGATCACGTCAACGTCCTTTGTCACGCGAATCGCGTCGACCGTCGGGTCGGTGACGAGAAGCGACAGCACCGACCCGCCCAGAAAGGCGAAGTCGAACGGCGTTCCCGCCAGCTTTTCGCTTAACGCGACGATTGACGCGGCGATTCCGTTCACGAGGCCAGCTCCATGAGTTTTTTCTCCGCGAACGCACGCTCGCGCAAACGCCCGCCACGCAGCATGTCGATGACGGCAAGGGCGTCGTACAGCCGCCTGTCCTTCGCCGCGGCGTCCGGCACGGTCTCGTACAGGGGCGCGAAGGCCTGTCCGTACACGTCGCCCGCCTGCGAACGCCAGACGGGGCACATCCCGGCAACGGCAAACGCACCCTCTGCCACGGGTGCCGCGTATGCCGTGGGCATTCCCCGGGCCAACGCGCCGACTGGACGGAACGGGAACGCATACCGGATGCCATGAACAAGAAATTCCACCGCATTTCGCTTCACCACGCGGCGATTCTCGCCAATCAATGAGGCTTCGCGCAGACGTCGTACGGCAGCGTGCGCCTCGGACACGCTCAAACATGCGCGTTCGGACAGCTCGGCGTATGACTCCCCCTGCCGCCGACCATCCATGATCGCGGCCAATATGACGATGTCTTGTCCTTTCAGCACGGCCCTACTCCTCCATTCGCAATTCGCGAATAGTGTATCATCTCCTTTGACTTCGGTCAAGAGCGGCAAAAAAACAAGTCTCGTATGGCGGCATTCGACCGCGCATGCGGCAGAATATGGTATACTATACGGACACAACACAAAAAAAGGAACCAGCATGGTCTATCCAGAACTTCCACATGACGTCAACTCGCCGACGCATCCCGTGTCGGCGATGGACTACATGCCCGTCGAACCCCTCCGCGCCCTCCAGCTCCACCGCCTCCAGTGGACGGTGAAGTATGCCTACGAGCGCGTGCCCCTCTTCCGCAGCCGCTGCGAGGAGCGCGGCGTCCGGCCCGAGCACATCAAGACGCTCGCCGACATCAAGCTCCTCCCCTTCTCGAAGAAGACCGACCTCCGCGACGAGTACCCGATGGGCCTCCGCGGCGCGCCGATGGACGAAATCGTCCGCTTCCACTGCTCCTCCGGCACCACGGGCAAGCCCATCTGCATCCCGAACACGATGCAGGACATCGAGGTGTGGAAGAACGGCGCGATGCGCTGCCTCACGATGTACGGCATCCGCGCGGGCGACGTGATCCAGGTGGCCTACGGCTACGGACTCTTTACGGGCGGACTCGGCCTCCACTACGGCGGCGAGGGCCTCGGCTGTGCCGTGCTGCCCATCTCGGGCGGCAACACCGAACGCCAGATCATGCTCATGCGCGACCTCGGCGTGACCGCCATCGCCGCCACGCCCTCCTACTTCCTCCGCATCATGGACGAGGCGAAGAAGCAGGGCGTCGACTTCCGGCGCGACACGAAGCTCCGCCACGGCATCTTCGGCGCCGAGCCGTGGACCGACGAAATGCGCGAGACGATCGAGCGCGAGACGGGCATCGTCGCCCACGACATCTACGGCCTCACCGAGATCTCCGGACCCGGCGTCGCGGGCGCCTGCTCCCACCGCACGGGCCTCCACATCTGGGAAGACCACTTCTACCCCGAGATCATCGACCCCGACACGCTCGAGCCCCTGCCCGACGGCGAGCTCGGCGAACTCGTGTTCACCACCATCTCCCGCTGCGGCACGCCGATGATCCGCTACCGCACGCGCGACCTCACGCGCCTCCACACGGAGAAGTGCCCGTGCGGACGCACCATGCGCGTGATGGACCGCATCTCCGCTCGCTCGGACGACATGCTCATCATCCACGGCGTGAACGTGTTCCCCGGCCAGATCGAGGCCGGACTCCTCCGCGTCCCCGAAGTGGCCCCGCACTACCAGATCGTCCTCGAGTCCACCGACACGCTCGACCGCTTCGAAATCAAGGTGGAGGTCACCGACGAGGCGTTCTCGGACGACATCCGCCACATGGAGAACCTCCGCAAGCGCGTCCTCGACGCCGTGAAGTCGATCATCGGCCTCACCCCGAAGATCTCCCTTGTGGAGCCCAACACCCTTCCCCGCTCGGAAGGCAAGATCAAGCGCGTCATCGACAACAGAAAGAAGTAACCGCCATGACCATCAACCAAATCAGCGTCTTCCTCGAAAACCGCCCCGGCCAGCTCGCGAACATCTGCCGCACGCTCGCGAACGCGGACATCTCCATCGTCACCCTCTCGCTCGCCGACACCGCCGAGTTCGGCATCGTGCGCATGATCGTGAGTGATCACGACAAGGCGAAGGAGGTCCTGAAAAAGGCCGGCCACGTCGCGAACATGCGCGAGGTCGTGGCCGTCACGGTGCCCGACCGCCCCGGCGGCATGGCCGAGATCCTCGACGTGCTCGACGCCGCGAAGGTGGACATCGAGTATTCCTACGCCTTCGCGTTCCACCATGGCGAGAAGGCCGTCCTCGTGTTCCGGTTCGACGACAACGAAAAGGCCTGCGCCGCCCTCGCCGCCGCCGGACACCCCGTCCTGGACTTCAAGTCCGTCCTCGAAGAAGCAAAGTAAGATGAAGTTCACCAGCACCCGCTCCACCCTCGCCGTCGATTCCCTGCCCGCCATCCTGCGCGGGCTTGCGCCCGACGGCGGGTTGTTCGTCCCCTCCACCGCCCCCGCCGCAACCACCGGTAACTGGTCCACGCTCGCCGACGCCGAACGCGCCGCCCTCGGCGCGTTCTTCGACGACGTGCACGAAACGGTGCGCGAGGACGCGATCCGCAACCTCCTCTCCAAGTTCCCGGCCGACGATCCCATTCCGCTCGTCGACGCCGACGGCTTCAAAATCCTCGAGCTCTTCCACGGCCCCACGGGCGCGTTCAAGGACGTGGCCCTCTCCGTGCTGCCCGTCTTCATGACCGCCGCCGCGCAGGGCAAGCGCGTGCTGATCCTCACCGCCACCTCGGGCGACACCGGCTCCGCCGCGATGGCGGGCTTCGCGAACGTCCCCGGCGTGGAAATCGCCGTGTTCTTCCCGCACACGGGCACCTCGCGCATCCAGAAGCTCCAGATGACCACGCCGTCCGCCCCCAACGTGCATGGCATCGCGATCCGCGGCAACTTCGACGACGCGCAGGCCGCCGTGAAGCGCATCTTCTCCGACCCCGCCATCCGCGCCGAGGCCGAAGCCGCGGGCATCACCCTCTCCTCCGCCAACTCGATCAACATCGGCCGCCTCGTGCCCCAGGTCGCCTACTACCTGCACGCCGCCGCGAAAACAAAGACCACCTTTGATGTGGTCGTCCCCTCCGGCAACTTCGGCAACATCCTCGCCGCCTACTACGCGAAGCAACTCGGCGCGCCGATCCGGAAGTTCGTGTGCGCCTCGAACGTGAACGACGTGCTCACGCGCTTCATCGCCACGGGCACCTACGACCCGGGCCCCACGTTCACGGTCACGAATTCGCCGTCGATGGACATCCGCAAGTCCTCGAACGTCGAGCGTCTCCTCTGGGCCGTCAACGACGGCGACGGCGCGGCCGTGAAGAAGCTCATGGACGACTTCGCCGCCACGGGACGCTACACGCTCTCCCCCGCCGCCACCGCGAAACTGCAGGCGGATTTCGTCGGCGCCTTCGCGACGCCCGAGGAAACCGAGGCCGAGATGCGCCTCCTGCACGACCACTGCGGCTACATCGTGGACCCCCACACCGCAGTCGCCACGGCCGTCGCGCGCAAGCTCGGCTACCCGAAGGACGGCCTCCCGTGCGTCGTGGCCGCCACGGCCACGCCCTACAAGTTCCCGGAAACGTGCCTCCGCGCGTTCGGCACCGACATTCTCACCAACCCGCCCGCCTCGTTCGTGGCGATGGAGAAGGCGCCGATCACCCAGAAGCAAGTCGTAGACGTCGCCGGCATCGACGCGGCGGTCCGCGCCCTCTTCCGGTAACCTCTGGGACAACGGGCGTCTCGCCCGTTGCGGGAGGATCGCGCTCCCGCGCGACCGCCATTCACACCCCGGCGCCGTCTCGTCGGCTCAGCGGAAGATGATCGTGCAGCCCAGCCGCCGGTAGAGAACGGAATACGTGGTGAGTTCGCCCGCCGTCGTCTTGCGCAGCGAAGGCGACCACGCCTTGCCGTCGGCGGCCTCGATCTTGGCCACCGTCAAGATGTTCTGAAGGTCCGGCGTCGAGGCCGGCACCGTCAGATACGCCACCTCGACGGCAGCGTCGTTCGGCACAAATCCCTCGACGGGACGCAACGCGACCTTCGCGCCGTCCACGAACGTCGGCGGCATGTCCGCCAGGCGCAGTCCGTTCGCCGCCGTCGCCGCGTTGGCCGGGTCGGCCACGATCGACGTGCCGTCATGGAACTCCATCGCCACGTTGTCGAAGGCATCGGCCGTGACGGCCATCACGCCGCCCTCCTTCACGCGCACCATGTTGTTCGTCCCGTCCGCCGGCACCTCGGCGACGGAGGTGTTGCAGGGGACGAGACGGGCGCCGAACGCGAACACGCCCGCGCCCGACTTCTCGATTGCGCACCGGGCCGGGAGCAACCTGTTGTAGTCGTCCGAATACGACAAACTGCAGCTGCACGTGTTGAGCAACGTGAACGTCTTGCCCTCCTCGACTTTCAGCCGGAAACCCTCGCGCGCGTAGACGCCACGATTGGTCGTGTCAAACGTCGTCGTTTCCTCCACGATCAACTGGGGGAAGTAGGAGAACTGCAACCCGTTGCCGCGCCACGCCCCCATTGACCCGCCCAGCGCGGTCACGTTCGTGATGGCGACCGTGAGCTGGTTCCAGAGGTTCTTGCTTGCATTGATTCCTCCGGTGATGACTATCCTGCCTTCGATGCCACGGTTGTCTCCCAACAGCTTGAAGCTGCAGAGTGGAGACGTGCTCCAGAGGTTGCGAAACGTGAGGTCGCCCGCCTTTGAGCTGATGTCGGAATCGATTACAAGTAGGCTGTCACCGTAATTAGGACGGATCTCTAGGGCGGTGCAGCTCGCATCGACGTAGATTTTCCCGCGCATGTGCGTCTCTCCGGACACGGAGATCGAGTACATGTGCTGCATGCCGGACGTCGCGTTGTAGAAGCGAAGGTCGTTGACCGTGAACTCTCGTGTCTTCATGCTGTAGCGGGAAGCGGAGAACGTCAACGATTCGCCAGGGAACACGCGCCCGGAACCGGTGGCCGTTCCGTAATCGTAGCTGTACGCGCCTGACTTGTCTCCGGTGGTGGTGTCGATGGCGTCAAAGTAGTCCGCACCTGCGTGCGGCAGCTTGCCGTCAGACCAGAAGTTCGCGTTCGTCATGAAGTAGTGGTAGAGCGGCACTCCGTCCCCCTCCTCCCCAAGGGCCACGACCACGGGCCGCGCCACGAGGTACACGGTCGTCACGCCGTTCGCCGTCTCCGTCTCGAACCACGTCCTCGGCAGGTCGCACGTCTTTGCCGAGATGTCCGTGAAATCCCCGCCCGCCACGCCGGCCGAGGAATTGAAACGCGCCACGGCAAGCCTGTTCGTGACGTGGAACGGCATCGACATCGCCTCGGAAAGCATGACCCTGAAGGGCTTGAGCGCCGCAAGATGACCGGATGTCATGGAACTTCCCGTATAGTCAATCGTCGTGGCCGTACCCTGCGTCGCATCGTACGGCACAACGATATCCGCCTTCGGGCGGCCAGAAACGACAAGTACCCCGTCACCGTCAAGCCAAGTGAAATCACTCGCACCATAGACCCCCGTGCCAATCGCAGTGCCATCCACCGTCACCGCCGCCGTGCGTACCGCAACACCCCCTCCCAACGACAGTCTGCCGCCGTCGATCAGCGTCACGGAGGAAAGGGACGAGAACGTGGCGCCATCGGTCACGGCGACCGTGCCGTTGGAGATGACGAGCCCGCCCGTCGTATCGGATGCGCCTTTCGAGAAGGTGAACGTGCGCGTCGAGGTCCATGGTGCCCACATGAAGGACAGCTTCCCGCGCACGCGGCCCGTGAACGACGCGTTCGTCACCTTGCCCGTCAAGGCGAGCGTCGCCCCCGTGTTGTTATCCGTCATGGTATGGTCCGACGTGGTGACGTTCTCCTCCACGAGCGGCGTCATGAATCCGAAGACCGCGTTCTTCGCAAAGCAGAGCGTTGCCGTGGGATCGTCGCCGACAAAACCGATGTAGTCCGTGTTCCAGGCCTTTGTCTCCGTGGCGAACTTGTACACGCCCTGCTGCACAAGCTGCCGCCGTTTCTTCGGATAGCAGTTCCCCGTCCACGGGATGTAGGTTCCATAGCCCGTCTTGATCACGTCCGAATACTCGTTGCCGCCCTGCATGTGGAGAGGGCAGTCAATCACGGCGTTGGGATTGGCCACGTGCACCAGATTCGTCGCGCGCAAACTCACCGATCCCTCGATGCATTGGAGATTGCCGACTGAATACCTCAAGGTGCCCTTTTCCGTCAGATTGATGAAACCCTCAGGCGGGAAGAACAGCGGGACGCCGCTCCCCCCAAGACCGAGTGCGAAATCCACCCGGCTGGAGACGTTCCCGGCCAAAACGACCTTTCGGAACTGCGTCCCACTGGCACTCCCACGGTTGGTCGTCGCGACAGGATAGGTAATCTTGGCAACCGCACTTGTCACGATCAAGGCGTCATCCGCACCCGGCGCGACGGTCATTGCGTTCCCATTGACGTCGATCCAGTTTCCGGGGTTCGTCCCGTCTCCGTCACCCATGGCGCCAGACCAGTAGTAGTCCGCAGCCCGCGCCGCGCACCAGGCCATCGCAACGACCGCCACAACGGCCAACACCACGGTTGAACGGCACTTCTTCATGTATATGTTCTTTCTCATGTCGCACTCCCAGCTTTTGCTCATGCGAAAGTTTACCATTTCCGCCGCCCAAGGGCAAGCCCTGTCAACTTGGCGGTTTGTCATAGGGTGGGAATACTTTTTGACGCCTGACGTCTGAGGCTTGCAGCCCCGCCCGTTCGGAATCTGCCGCAGGCAGACCTCATTTTTTTAGATTTTTACACTTGCGGACGTGCCGTGCTTGTGGTAAAATACGGGTCTATGAAACATAGTCCCCTTAAAAAGGCGGCCGCAGGCCCCCGTTCCTCCGCCGAGGTTGCGGCGGAGATGTCCACCCTCGGAG
>JAFRSR010000388.1 GCA_017427485.1 Kiritimatiellia bacterium | reverse complement strand
CCGACGGCAACGGTCCGACCGATGAAGTAGAGTTGGATTACAACAACAGCAGGTATCAGCATTGCCGTCCGCACAGGATGCGCGTCCTCTTCTACCGTCAGTTCGATTAACCTGATTAACCTAAACATCAGACCAGATAAAAGATGAATCTGAGCGAAGATCAGCTGAAGTCCGTGGCTGCTTGGTTTGCCGGCGGAGCCTCGTTGGATGAAATCCAGAAGCGGCTTGTCGCCGAGTTCGGCGTGCACCTGACGTATTTTGATTTGCGGATGATCGTGGCGGAGTTGCCGCAGCCGGAGGAGGGGGGGGAGGCGGACGAAGCGGCGAGACGCCGCTTCCCCCAGGAGGGCAATGAGGCGGATGCGCAGCAGCGCGTCCCTCCCGAAGGAGATGATGAAGCGGCGGGACGCCGCTTCCCCCAGGAGGGCGAAGAGGCGGATGCGCAGGAGCGCGTCCCTCCCGAAGGGGATGAGGCGGAGCATACTCCCGACGTGACGGTGGAGTGCGATGCAATCATGATCCCCGGCACGGTGGCGTCGGGCGACGTGGCTTTCAGCGACGGCGTGAAGGGCAAGTGGTACCTTGACCAGGCAGGTCGCCTCGGGCTGGGTGATTTGCCGCAGGGGTATCGTCCTTCGCCGGCGGATGCCGCGTTGTTCCAGGCTCGTCTCATGGAGGCGCTTCGCGCCAAGGGCCTGTGCTGATGGTTTAACGGAAAAAGAAAGGTCGAAAGATGAAGAAGGTCAAATCAAGTGTTCGGCGCATGGGTTTCACGCTCATCGAGATGTTGGTGGTCCTCGGCATCCTCGGCATCCTCATCGCCGCGCTGCTGCCGATGATCGGCGGTTCGCGCGACAGCGCGTTGAAGGCGAAGTGCCAGAACAACATGCGGAACCTCGCACAGGCCGTGCATTCCTGGGCCCAGGCGAGATCCGACAACCTGGGGCATCTCCCGGCGGCGGGCTTCTATCGGAGCGTTGACCATACGTCAAGGAAAATCTTGTACTATCCCCACCGGCCGTGGATTTCGAACAAGGGCAGCATCTCGATGCTGAACTCGTCGACGGCTTCCGTGTTTCTGGGAGATATCGCGCATTTCACGGACTCGGAGATGGACTGCCGCAACGCGGTCACGAACGGGGCCATCTGGCATGCCGTCGGCGCGGCTTTTGAAGTCTACAGGTGTCCTGTCCACGCGCGCGCCTTCGAGCAGAAGCACAATCGCCAGCCGGGATGGAGCTACATGATGAACCAGGAGTTCGGATACAACCAGGATGGAGGGAATTCGGCGATTGCGTTCTTCGGAGCCACCCTCAACGCGAACATCACCGTGGCGACGACTTCGACCGGGTATCGGAAAAACGGGCAGGCATCCCGCAACCCCGACAAAGTGCTGATGTTCGCCGAGGTACAGGGCCTGGACATCGACGACTCGAAACACGGCGTCTCGTTGAAGGCCCTTCTGGACGGTGGCGGCACCCAGACGGATGCAGTCTTGGAGTACACGAAGGAGGACATGGGCTTCAACCATCCCCTGGGCAAACACAAGTACGGCGGAAATGTCGCCTTTGCCGACGGGCACGTGGAGACCATCGTGATGCCCACCAAGATGAAGGCCCGGGATTTGACGCGCTATCTCTGCCAGGGCTACGACGTGCCGCACGACGGCAGTGCGTACACGCCGAACGAGAATGACAGGTAACGGGGCCGTCGGGGGATGTGATGGTCGCGTTGACGTATCCATTCCACGAGGCGGCCGTGCGCGCGCTGAGGGCGGGCGACGCCGTGAGCGTGAATGGCCTGGTCCGCACGGGGCGCGACCGTTTCCACAAGCATTTCGCCGACGGCGGAAAGCTCCCCTGCGACTTCCGCGACGGCGCGCTCTTTCACTGCGGGCCCGTGGTGGTGAAGAACCCGGACGGTGCCTGGCGCGTCGTCGCCGGCGGTCCCACCACGTCCGTGCGCGAGAACCCCTACGAGCCCGCGTTCATCGAGCGGACGGGCGTGCGACTCATCATCGGCAAGGGCGGCATGGACGCGCGCACGCTTGACGCCTGCGCGAAGCACGGCGCCGTCTACCTGCAGGCGGTCGGCGGCGCGGCGGCCGTCACCGCGCACGCGATCAAGCGCGTGGCGAACGTCTACTTCCTCGAGGAGTTCGGCGCAGCCGAGGCGAGTTGGGCATTCGAGGTGGAGGATTTCCGCTGCGTGGTGGCGATGGACAGCCACGGCATGTCGCTCTTCGCGCGAGTGGAGGCTGAATCCCGTCGGAGGCTTGAAGCATTGATAAGCGGTGACGCAAGGAAAGGATAAGGACCATGGCGCAATTCCAATTCACCTGTCCGCACTGCAAAGTGGACATTGAGGCCGACGACTCATATCGGGGGATGGTGCTTGAATGTCCGTCCTGCGGCAAGGGCATCGTCGTCCCGCGAGAGGCACCTGCGAGTCGGCCCAAGCTGAAGCCGGTGACGCAGCAGGACGCGCAGGAAGACCTCAACGCCGTTGCCATACGCCGCAGGCTGGCCGAAAAAGAGGAAGAGGAGGCGGCCGAAGAGGCCAAACGGGAGGCGGCTGCGGCCAAAATGAGGAAGCAGCGGATGCAGGCCATGGCCGTGAAGCTCGTCATTTCCCTTGTGCTGATCGGCGCGCTGGCCTACGGCGTGTCGGTCTGGCAGCAGCACAGGGCCGAGCAACAGCGCGTGCAGGATGAAGCCCGCCGGAAGCAGGAAGAGGAAAACGCGCTCGCGGCAAAGGAACGGGATGCCGAACGGCAGAAACGCGATGCCGAATGGCAGGCGAAGCAGGAAGAGCTCAAGCGGAAACGGCTTGAAGAAGACGCCAAACGCGCAGAGGCGGCGAAACTGAGAGACGAGAAGCGTGAACGGGAGCGTGAAGAGCGGAAACGGCTTCAGGAGGAACGTGAGAAGGAACGGCAGGAGAGAATCGCCGCCGCCGCCGCGCAGGCGAAGGAGCGAAAGGAAAGAGTCGAAAAATTCAAGAAGGTTGAGGATCTGTTCAACAAGGCCACCGTCGACCTCTGGAAAAACATGCCGAAATCAGATCGGCCAGGCTCTGCGAACGGTGTGTTCTACTCTCTCGTGCCGTTCAATGAAGGCTACGGCGTCTATGAAATCGACTCTTCAACCAATGGAGAGATGCGCGTGGTCAAATTGTCCAAAGACGAGGCCCCCGAGTCCGTTGAAATCACGAGCTATTCGACCCAAGTGGAGAAACAGGGCTGTCTGTGCATTTCTTCCAGCGGAGGCAGCGTGTACGTGAGCGCGCCGAAGGGCACCGAGGGCGTCAAGTACGTCGTGCCGGAATCGAGCGTGACCCCTTCGGAACTGGCATGGGGATTGGGACTTTGCAACTTGATCAAGCGGTATTCCATGGCGACCCAGAATATTGGGTACGACGTAAGGTATCTGACGGGAAGAGGCAAGGCGATGCCTTTAGGCCGGGTCGCCTTTGGACGGTCGCTGGGATTCACTGAAATCCAGGAGATCGTGCTCGCCGCAGCCTTGAAGAATTGGCGACCTCCCAAAAAGAAGTTTCGTCGGACTGTCGCGTTTTACGACGGCTCGACGATCAAAAACGGGCCTGGCGGCGTGACATACGTGCCGCGATCACCGGAGGGAAGGATCGGTTCGAGTTCTTCTTACAGGAAATTGTGCGACGAGGCCAGCCTTCAGGACGAGAAAGAGGCTGCGGCACGCGAAGAGGAGACGCGCGCCAAAGAAACGTACTGCGAGAATGTGAGGGCCTCGGTGCCCAACGGGCATATACAGGTGTCGGTCAGTTTCTCGGAAGAGAAAGTTGCCTTGCCGTGATGGCGCCTTTCACCACTTGATTTCACGGCGGCGGGCGGCCCAGCAGAGGTAGGCGACGGTCACGAAGAAGCTCGCGGGCACGCGCGGGCGCGCCCCGATCTTCACGGCGAGGAGGGTGGTCTTGCCGCCGAGGCCCATCGGACCGATGCCGAGGGAGTTGGACTCGCGAAGAATGCGGCGCTCCAGCCGGGCGAGGGTCGGGTCGGGATTCGTATCCGCGAGGTTGCGCAACAGCTGGTACTTCGCCTCCTCGTAGCCGGCCGCGCGGTCGCCGCCGATGCAGACGCCGAGGATCCCGGGCGCGCAGCCGTAGCCCTGCGCGTGCTGGACGGCCGCGAGCACGGCGCGCCGCACGCCTTCGAGGTCGCGTCCCGCACCGAGCGAGGCGTCGGGCAGGGAGAACTGCATGGACATGTTCTCGCTTCCGCCGCCTTTCATGATGAGGCGCACCTTGGAATCTGAATCGAGCGTGTAGTGGATCACGGGGGCGCCGGGGCAGACATTGGAGTCGATGGACTTCCCCGTGACGGCGTCGTTCGTGTTGCGGCGGAGCCAGCCTTTTTCGGTGGCGGCCGCCACGGCGGCGGCAATGTGCGCGGGGGTGACGGTGCGGCGGAGGTTCTCCGAGACGAAGAACGTGAGCGTGCCCGTGTCCTGGCACACGGGCGTGCCAGCGGCGCGGGCGAGCGCGACGTTCTGGAGGAGCGTCTCCAGGACGAGGCGCGCGGAGGAGCCCTTCGCCTCGCGGCGCAGGGCCTTCCGCAGGGTCTGTTCCGCGTCGTCGGGCAGCGAGCTCGACGTCTCGTGGATCAGCTCCGCAATCCGATTGACGGTCTTCGTCATTTTCCGAGTTCCGCGGAGCGGTCGGAGGCGGCCTTGAGCGTGGCGGCCACGACGGACGCGAAGTCGCTCGCGCGCATCACGTCCATGCCGGCCGCGGTTGTGCCGCCGGGCGTCGCGACGCCGGAGATGAAGGACTCAAGGTCGGCGCCGGACTGGCGCAGGTAGGCGGCCGTGCCGAGCATCGTCTGCTCCGCGAGGAGGCGCGCGGCGTCCTTCGGGAGGCCGAGCTTCACGCCGCCTGCGGCCATGGCCTGCTCCATGAACGCGAAGAAGGCGGGACCGCTGCCGGAGAGGGCCGTGACGGCGTCGAAGCACTTCTCGGGCAGCACGACGGTGCGTCCCGCGCCGTTCAGGATCTTCGCGACGCGCTTGACGTCGACGGGCGTGGCGTTCTTCGCGGGGCAGATCGCGCACATGCCCTCGCGCGCGCGGAGCGCGAGGTTCGGCATCACGCGCACGAGGCGCACGCCCGGTCCGAGCAGCTTGCGGAGCGTGGCGAGCGACTTGCCGGCGGCGATGGAGACGACGAGCGTCTTCGCCGTGAGGAACGGTTTCACGTCCGCTGCGAGGGCGGCGAGGTCCTGCGGACGCACCGCGAGGAAGATCACGCGTGCGGCGCGCGCGACATCCCGCGCATCCGGCGTGGTGCGCACGTGGTAGCGCTTCGCGAGCTCTTTCGCGCGCGCGGGAATCTTTTCCGCCATCAGGACGGTCTGCGGGTCGAAACCCGTCTGGCACGCGGCGGCCGCGAGGATGCCCTCGGCCATTTTGCCGGCGCCGAAAAATCCGAGTGTGGTTTTCATGGGGCGTAGTATATCATATTTACGCGGAGCGGTGCGCAGAGGGGACGGAAATATGGTAGAATATAGACCATGTTTTCAAACAAGATCAGAATCTGCGACGCGTTCGGGATACCCGTGTACCTCGACATCTCGCTCATTGTCCTGCTTGTGCTGTTCGTGATGGACTTCGGATCCTTCACGTTCGGCCTCGCGTGCGCGCTCGTGCTCGCGGTGTCGATCACGCTGCACGAGCTCGGGCATGCACTCACGGCGCGCGTGTTTGGCTACCAGACGCGCGACATCACGCTATCGCTTCTTGGCGGGTGTGCCTCGCTCATTGGCATGCCGCGCAAGGCGTCGCAGGAGTTCCTCACGGCGCTGGCGGGTCCGCTCGTGTCGTTTGCCCTTTCCGGCATCGGGTGGGCGGTGGTGAGGTACCTGCCGATCGAGAACGACTGGCTGTTGGGCGTTCTCGTGTACGTCTTCTGGATGAATCTGATTCTCGGCGGATTCAACCTGCTGCCGGGATTCCCGATGGACGGCGGCCGTATCTTTCGCAGCTTGTTGCGGATCTTCACCACGCGCGTGAAGGCGACGTATGCGGCGATGGTCGTGGGGCGCATCTTTGCCGTGCTGCTCGCGATTCGGGGCCTCCACTCGATCTTCACCGGAGGCTCCTGGGGAGTCATCTCGCTCCTCATTGCCTGGATGATCTGGAAGGAGGGGTGGCGGGAATACATGCAGGCCGTGCAGGAGGAGCGCTGGGGCAGCCCGTGGGAGTACTCGGCGCGCGTATCGCCGCCGCCCTACTCCGATGATGATGACGACGAAGTTGAAGTGAGGCGGAGGCGATGATCGATTGTTCACAAATGACAATTGCCCATCAATCTATCAACCCTTAAACTCTCAAACTTTCAAACTTTCAAACAACTTAGAGGCAAGAAAAAGAGGAAGCTTATGGACATCGTTGAGACTCTCAAGAAGGCCGGGGTGGTCCCGGTGATCGTGATCGAGGACGAGGCGAAGGCCGTGCCGCTCGCCCGCGCGCTCGTGAAGGGCGGGCTGCCCGTCCTGGAGGTGACGTTCCGCACGAAGGCCGCGGCGGGCGCGATCGCCAAAATCAAGGCCGAGGTGCCGGAGGCCGTGGTGGGTGCGGGCACGCTCCTCACGCCCGAGCAGGTGTGCGCCGCCGTGGCGGCGGGCGCCGCGTTCGGCGTGGCGCCGGGCTTCGACCCCGTCGTGATGGCGGCCGCGAAGGAGACCGGCCTCCCGATGGTGCCGGGCATCGCGACCGCGAGCGAGCTCTCGCAGGCGCTCACGGCAGGTGCGCCGATGGTCAAGTTCTTCCCGGCCGAGGCGGCCGGGGGCGTGAAGATGATCAAGAACCTCCTGGGGGCCTTCCGCTCCACTGGCGTGAAGTTCATGCCCACGGGCGGCATCAACCTCTCCAACCTCAAGGACTATCTCGCCGTCCCCGAGATCGTCGCCTGCGGCGGCACGTGGATCGTGCCGAAAGACGCGCTTGCGTCGAACGACTGGGACGCCATCGAAAAACTCGCGGCGGACGCCGCCGCCCTCGCGAAAGGACGCTGAAACATGAAATACACGAACGAAGACATCAAGCTCGCCGCCAACACGATCCGCTGCCTCGCGGCAGACGAAGTGGAGCAGGCGAAGAGCGGCCATCCCGGCGTGGCGCTCGGCATCGCGGACCTCGTGGCCTCGCTCTGGCTGAAGTTCCTCAAGTACGACCCCACCGACCCGCAGTGGCCGGACCGCGACCGGCTCGTGTTCTCCGGCGGGCACGGCTCGTCCCTCGTCTACGCCCTCCTCCACCTCGCCGGCGTGGGCGGCCTCACGCTCGACGAGCTCAAGACGTTCCGCCAGCTCGGCTCGCGCTGCGCCGGCCACCCCGAGCGCGGCCTCACGCCCGGCGTGGAGGTGACGACGGGCCCGCTCGGCCAGGGCATCGCGATGGGCGTGGGCCTCGCGCTCGCCGAGCGCATGCAGGCCGCGCGCGACGGCGAGCAGGACGGCGTGGCCGTGAACGACCACCGCACGTGGGTGTTCTGCGGCGACGGCGACCTCGAGGAGGGCATCTCCCACGAGGCGTGCTCGCTCGCGGGCAAGCTGAAGCTCGACAAGCTCGTGCTCGTCTACGACTCCAACAACATCACGATCGAGGGCACGGCCGACCTCGCGCTCGCGGACGACGCCCAAAAGCGTTTCGAGAGCTACGGCTGGAAGGTGTTCTCGTGCGACGGACACGACTACGACGCGATCGACCGCACGTACCGCAAGGCGCTGAAGGTCACGGGCCAGCCCACGCTCATCATCGCGAAGACGCACATCGGCTTCGGCGCCCCCACGAAGCACGACACGAGCGCGGTGCACGGCGCGCCGCTCGGCGCGGAGGAGCTTGCCGGCCTCAAGACGGCACTCGGCTTCGACCCGGCGAAGTTCTTCGAAGTTCCGGGCGCCGTGCTCGACACGTTCGAGGACCGCGGAGCCGCGTGCCACCGCATGAACCTGCGCTGGAAGAAGCTCCTCAAGGCCTGGCAGGCGGCGAACCCGGAGAAGGCGGCGGCCCGCGAGGCGGCCGCGCGCGGCACGATCCCGCCGGACCTCGCCGCGAAGCTCCCCGTGTTCGACCCCGCGAAGCCCGTCGCCACGCGCGCGGCGTGCGGCACGGTGATGAACGCGCTCGCGCCTGAGGTGCCGTTCCTCGTGGGCGGCAGCGCTGACCTCGAGCCGTCGAACAAGACCGCTCTCAAGGCATACGGCTGGATCGCGCCCGGCGATTTCTCGGGACGCAACTTCCACTTCGGCATCCGCGAGCTCGGCATGAGCGCGATCGTGAACGGCATCACGGCGCACGGCGGCTTCCGCGCGTTCGGCGCCACGTTCGCCGTGTTCAGCGACTACTGCAAGCCCGCGATGCGCCTTGCCGCGCTGATGAACCTGCCGTCCATCTGGGTGTTCTCGCACGACTCGTTCTATGTGGGCGAGGACGGTCCCACGCACGAGCCGGTGGAGCAGATCGCCTCCCTGCGCGCCACGCCGAACCTGCTCACGTTCCGTCCCGCCGACCCGAACGAGACTGGCGCGTGCTGGGTGGAGATGCTCAAGCGCAAGGACGGTCCGAGCTGCATCCTTACGACGCGCCAGAACGTGCCCGTGCTGGAGGGCGTCACGCAGGAGAAGGTGTCGAAGGGCGCCTACGTGATCTACGAGTCGGGTCCGTTCCCCGAGATCATGTTCATCGCCACGGGCAGCGAGGTGTCGATCTGCATCGAGGCCGCCAAGCGCCTCGCCGAGGCGGAACACGCCGTGCGCGTCGTCTCCATGCCCTGCCGCAAGCTGTTCGAGCAGCAGCCGCTCTCCTACCGCGAGAGCGTGATCCCCGGTACGTGCCCGAAGCGCGTGATCGTCGAGGCGGGCGTGCGCCTCGGATGGGACCGCTACGTGACGAACTACGGCAGCGTCCGCTTCATCACGCTCGACACCTTCGGCGCGTCCGGTCCGTACAAGGTGCTGGCCGAGCACTTCGGCTTCACCGCCGAGAACGTCCTCGCCAAGGCGCGCGAGCTTCTGTGAAGTTCGTCGTCACAGCCGGACCCACGCGCGAGTTCATCGACCCCGTGCGCTTCCTCTCGAATCCGTCCACGGGACGGATGGGCTTCGCCGTGGCGCGCGCCGCGCGCGCGGCGGGCCACGAGGTGACGCTCATCGCGGGGCCGGTCGCGCTCACGACGCCGCGCGGCGTGCGGCGTATTGACGTTATTTCCGCCCGCGACATGCTCGCCGCCGTGCAGGCGGAGTTGAATGACACGGATGCCCTCGTGATGACCGCCGCCGTGGCCGACTGGCGCCCCGCGCGCCGCGCCGTCCGCAAGCT